>JACVRU010000002.1 GCA_014534295.1 Thermoleophilia bacterium
CCTGGACCGCGACGACCTCCTCGCGGTCCTTCGGGTAGATCAGGCGGTCGAACTGCGCCTCGGCGTACGCGATCCGCCCGTCGTCCGAGAACGTGCCCTCGTCGAAGGGGTCGCCGACGCTCGTGATGCCGGCCTCGCCGTCCGGATCCGTCCCGGTCGGCGCGAACTCCGAGCCCTTCAGCTCGGCAATGACCCCTTCGATCGCGGCCCTGCGCTCGGGTGTGTCGAGGCGCTCGCCCTCAGGCGCCGCGAAGACCAGGTTCAGCACGCCGCCTTGCTCCTCGGCGAACTCAGCCTCGATCAGGTCAGTCGCACGCTGCGTATCCGACCCCGGGATCTCGAACTCGTCCTTGAGGCTCCCGCCGAACGCGGCCACGCTGAAGACCAGCAGCGCGATGATCCCGATCCAGGCGCCCACCACCCGCCACGGATGGTTCGCGCAGGCGCGCATCCAGCGCGCGAGCGCTCCGGTGGAGAGGCGTTCGTGGGCGGCTCTCCGCTCTCGCTCGGTCACGTGATCTGACATCGGTCCCGTCCCCTCTGGGTTCGGTTTTGCATCATCAGACGGCCCGGCGGGTCGAAACTCATCGCTCGACGACGAACGTCGAGCACGGAAGCCGACACGCTAGTCGAACGTGATTGACCGGCCGGTACGGGTAACCGCACTTTTCACCTGCCGGCAACCGGATCGACACACATCACTCGACTGCCTCGAGGATCCGGTCGACCTCCTTCGGCCGCGGTCGAGCGCGTCCGCGGCTCGAGGACACCTACTTCCCTGGCTCGGCCGCACCGACGAGCAGGTCCGCACGCTGCCCGACGACTACGGCGCGGCGGCGCTTGGGCCCCTGATCGGGCACAGGTCGCGCGGAAATCGAGAGTGCGGATGAGAGGACTTGAACCTCCACGGGCTTTCGCCCACACGGACCTGAACCGTGCGCGTCTACCAATTCCGCCACATCCGCGCGGAGACGGCCATTGTAGCCTCGCGTCTACCATGTCCCCCGTTGCGCCGGGGTCTGATCCTCCTCGTCCTGCTTGCCGTCCTCGCGCCGGCGGCCGCCGCGCGGGCCGCCACGGTCGACGTCGTCGTGACGCTGGAGCAGCCGTCCCTCGCGCGCGCCGTCTCGCAGAGCCGCGCCCTGAGCACGACCGCGAGGCGGCAGCGCCTCAGCCTCCGCTCGCCGACGAGCGTCGCCCACCTCGAGGCGCTGGCGAACGCCCAGGACGCGGTCGCGCGGCGGATCGAGCGCGCCGTACCCGGCGCGACCGTCCGCTGGCGCTACCGGATCGTCCTCAACGGGCTCGCCGTGGCGGTGCCGGAGGAGCGGCTGGGAGCGCTCGCGCGCGTCCGCGGCGTCGTGGGCGTGCTGCGGAGCACGCGCTACTCGGCCGCCACGGGCGGTGCGGGCTCCGCGGCGGTCCCGGCGGCCGCGTCGGCCGTGCTCGCGGGCGACGGCGACGGGATCAAGATCGCGATCCTCGACGACGGCCTCGACCAGCGGCACCCGTTCTTCGACCCGGCGGGCTACGCGTACCCGGCCGGCTTCCCCAAGGGCAACACGGCCTTCACGACGCGGAAGGTGATCGCCGCGCGGGCCTTCCCCCCGCGAACGCCCCGCTGGCGCAACGCGTCGCTGCCCTTCGACCCGCAGCTCTCCGGCCACGGCACGCACGTCGCCGGCATCGCCGCCGGCAACGCCAACACGCCGGCCGTGGGACGCGGGACGACCGTCTCCGGCGTGGCCCCGCGCGCGTATCTCGGCAACTACAAGGTGCTGACCACCCCGACCGCCGCCGGGCTCGGCCTGAACGGCAACTCGCCCGAGATCGCCGCGGGCATCGAGGCGGCCGTTGCGGACGGGATGGACGTGATCAACCTCTCGCTCGGGGAGCCCGAGGTCGAGCCGACGCGCGACCTCGTCACGCGGGCCGTCGACGGCGCCGTGGACGCGGGCGTCGTGGTTGCGATCGCAGCCGGCAACGACGGCGACGTGCACGGCTCCGGCTCGGTCGGCTCCCCCGCGAGCGCCGCCAAGGCGATCACGGTCGCCGCGCTTGCGACGCGCACGCTGGTGGCGAGCTTCTCCTCGACCGGCCCCACCCCGCTCTCGCTGCGGATGAAGCCGGAGCTCGCTGCGCCGGGCGTGGACGTCCTCTCCTCGGTGCCGTCGCGGCAGGGGCTGTGGGCGCGCTTCAGCGGCACGAGCATGGCCGCGCCGCACGTCGCCGGCTATGCGGCGCTCCTGCTCGAGCGGCACCCGACGTGGACGCCGCAGCAGGTCAAGTCCGCCCTCGTCCAGAGCGCCGTGCCGATCGCCGCCCCGGCGGTCCGTGCCGGCTCGGGAGTCGGCGATCCCGCGCGGGCGGCGGAGCCGCTGCTCTTCGCCGACCCCGCGAGCATCTCGTTCGGGCTGATCGCGCGCGACGCGATCGCGGGGCAGCGGGCCACGCTCGCGGACGCGGGCGGCGGGGCCGGCGTCTGGAGCGTGACCGTCGACGATCCGAGCGTCGTGGCACCGCCCACGGTGACGGTCCCCGGCACGCTCGAGCTCGCCGCCACTGGCGGCGAGCCGGGCACGCGCATGGGCCACGTGAGCCTGACCCGGGACGGGCAGGTCCGCCGCATCCCCTACTGGTTCCGGGTCAGCGCGCCGCAGCTGGGTCGCCACCGGACGACGCCGCTGCCGCGGCCGGGCGTCTACGCAGGGAACACCGCGGGGAAGCCGTCGCTCGTCGAGCGCTACCGCTATCCCGAGCAGGGCTCGTCCTTCCCGGGACCCGAGCAGGTCTTCCGCGTCAGGCTCGCCCGTCCGGTCGCCAACTTCGGCGTCGTCGTGCTCACGCGGGGCCGCGGCGTCCGCGTCGAGCCGCGGATCACCGAGGCCGGAAATGAGGATCGACTGCTGGGCTATGCCTCGCTCCCCTTCAACCTGAACCCGTACCAGGCCTCCTTCGGGGCGTTCAAGCCGGCCGCCGGCGCGTTGCTGCCGCGCGCGGGGAGCTACGACGTCGTCTTCGACACGGTGCGCCGGTCGGACGCCGGCCGGTTCACGTTCCGCTTCTGGGTGGACGACACGAAGCCGCCGGCGCTGAGGCCGGTGGCGCGCGCCGTCAGGCGCGGCGCGCCGCTGCGGATCCGCGCCGCCGACTCGGGCGGCTCCGGGATCGACCCGGCCTCGCTGGACGCGACCATCGGCGGTCGCGCGCGGACGGCGAGGCTCCGCGGCGGAGTCGTGTCGGTGGATACGAGCGGCCTCCGCGTCGGGACGCACCGGCTCGTCCTCCGCGTCTCGGACTACCAGGAGACGCGGAACAACGAGAACGTGTCCAGGATCCTGCCGAACACGCGGACGCTGAGCTTCAGCTTCCGCGTGACCCGGTAGCTCAGCGGCGGCGCTCGTCCTCGTCGATCGTCGGGAGCAGCGATAGGTCACGCTCGACGCTGGCCGCGAAGTCGTCCTCCTCGGACGAGGTGACGACGCGCAGCTTCGACTTGCGGCGGCCGCGCTCGCGGCGGCGGCGAGCAGGCCCGCCGAACCGCTCCTCGAGCCTCGACCACTCCGCGCCGACGAGCACGGCGACCGCGAGGGCGAGCAGGGCGATCCACAGCCAGCTCACGGGGTTGATTCTAGAACGGGACGCCCGGGAGGTCCCAGAGGAAGACGGCTGCGACGAGCGCGCCTGCGGTCGCCGCCAGGAGCGCGCCTAGTGCGAGCCGCTGCCTCGCGGTGGCCCGCGCGGCGCGCTCGGCCGTTCGCTCCAGCTGCTGCAGCGCGCGCTCGAGCAGCCGCTCGGCCCAGGCGAACTCGAGCGCGAGCATGCCCAGGCCGATCGCGACCAGCAGCAGGCCCGGCCCGGGGACGAACGGGAGGCTGAGGACGACGCCGCCGAGCAGGACGCAGAACCCGGCGATCCCGAACGCGATCCGGTACGCGCGGCCGCGCTGCCGATGCTGCTCCTTGCGCTCGCGAACACGCTCGATCATGCGCCCGCGGCCCGTTGCCGCCCTCTCCGCCATGGGCCAAGGGTAGCGCGCGGGCTAGCATCAATCCCGTGCGCGGGATCTCGGCGGACATCGAGCGCTGGCGCGGCCGCGGCGAGCAGGTGGCGATCGCGACCGTCGTGGCGACGCGCCGCTCTGCGCCCCGGCCGGTCGGCTCGAAGCTCGGGGTGTCCGCAGGCGGCGAGCTGGCGGGGTCGGTCTCGGGCGGCTGCGTCGAGAACGAGGTCTTCGGGGTGGCGCGCGAGGTGCTCGCGGGCGGGCCGAGCCGGCTCCTCACCTACGGCATCTCGGACGACATGGCGCTCGAGGTCGGGCTCCCCTGCGGCGGCGAGATCGACGTCTTCGTGGACGCGCCGGACGAGGCCGTGCTGCGGCGGCTGCTCGAGGCCTCGGAGCGGGGCGAGCGGGCGGTCCACTTCACCGTGGTCGACGGGGACGAGGCGGGCGCCGAGCTGCTCGTACTCGAGAGCGGGGAGACAGTCGGCGGCGGCCCCGCGGAGCTGACCGGCCATGCCGAGGCGATCGTTCGCGGCAAGCGCTCGCAGCTCCTCGAGCTGGAGGGCCGCACCGTGTTCGCCGACGTTGTCGGCCCACCGCCGCGCGTGCTCGTCTTCGGCGCCGTCGACACCGCCGAGGCTCTTTGCAAGGCTTGCAGGCTGATCGGGTGGGAGTCGATCGTCGCCGACGCGCGGGCGAAGTTCGCGACCGGGGAGCGGATCCCGAGCGCGGGCGAGCTCGTCGTCGGCTGGCCGGAGGACGTGCTCGAGCGCGTCCGGCCGGACCACGACACGGCCGTCGTCGTCCTGACCCACGAGGAGAAGTTCGACATCCCGACGCTCGTCGGCGCGCTGGCGACCGAGGCGTTCTACGTCGGCGCGCTCGGCTCGCGCCGCGCCCAGGAGCGTCGCCGCGAGCGCCTGCTCGGGGCAGGCGTCGACGAGGTCGAACTGGAGCGGATATGGGGGCCGAGCGGGCTCGACCTCGGAGCGCAGAGTCCCGAGGAGACCGCGCTCTCCATCCTCGGCGAGATCCTCGCCGTCCGCGCGGGCCGCGGTGGCGGACACCTGAAGGAGGCCGGTGGACGCATCCACGCAGACGTCGCCTAGCACCGTCCCCGACCGGGAGACGCTCGAGCGCTACGCCGACCTGATCGTCGGCCTGGGCGCCAACGTCCAGCCGGGCCAGCTCGTCGAGATCCGCGCCGAGCTGGACAAGGCCGAGCTCGTCCGCGAGGTGGCGGCGAGCGCGTACCGGCGCGGCGCACGCTACGTCTCCGTCGCCTGGCACGACCCGTACCTCCGCCGCGCACGGATCCTCCACTCCGAGCACCCGCTCGACTACGTCGCTCCCTGGGACACCTTCCGCGTGCAGCAGCTCGGCGAGCGGCGCGCGGCCCGGATCTCGATCTCGCCGATGAATCCGCCGGAACTGTTCGCGGACGTCGAACCTGCCCAGGTCGCGCTCGAGCCGTACGACTACATCCCGGCCTACCAGGAGCTCGTCCGCGACCGCACGACCAACTGGGTCGGCGTCGCATGCCCCAGCGAGGGCTGGGCGGATCGCGTCCACCCCGAGCTCCGGCCGGCCGAGGCGCTGGCGAAGCTCTGGGAGGAGGTCCTCCACATCTGCCGGCTCGACGAGCCCGATCCCGTCGCGGCCTGGGAGCGGCGCTTCGACGAGCTCACGCGCGTCTGCGGGGCGATGAACGAGCGCCGGTTCGACGCGCTCCACTTCGAAGGTCCCGGGACCGACCTCACCCTCGGCCTCTTCCCCACCTCGCGCTGGGCCGGCGGCCCGCACGTGACCGTGGACGGGCTGGAGCACGTGCCGAACATCCCGACCGAGGAGATCTTCACGGCGCCCGATCCCGCGCGGGCCGACGGCTTCGTACGGGCCACGAAGCCGTTCCTGCTCAAGACGGGCGCGCTCGTCGAGGGCCTCGTCGTCCGGTTCGAGGGCGGGCGGGCCGTGCAGATCGACGCGGACGCCGGAGCCGACTCGCTGCGGGAGTACGTCGCGACCAATGAGGGCGCCGACCGGCTCGGGGAGGTCGCCCTCGTCGACCGCGAGGGCCGGATCGGGCCCCTCGGCAGCGTGTTCTTCAACACGCTCTACGACGAGAACGCGGCCAGCCACCTCGCGCTCGGCAGCGCCTACCTGGACACCGTCGGCGACGAGGACCGCGTGCGCGCGAACCGCAGCACGGCGCACGCCGACTTCATGATCGGCGGCGAGGACGTGGACGTCACCGGGATCACGCGGGACGGCGACCGCGTCCCCGTCCTGCGCGGCGGCGCCTGGCAGTAGCCGATCGGAGGGGCACTCTCTTCGCGGAGGTGCCGTGAGCCACGCCCCATGTCGGTCGCGGCGGCTGCTCGCGGTGACCCTGTCGCGAGCGCAGAACCGCCGGCTTCTAGCTTCCGTATCCGGGACAGGGAAACCAGGTAGCCGCCGCTAGGCCGCGAAGATCTTCATCGGCAGGCCGGCGAGCGGCTCGCCGCCGTTCGCAGTCACGAGCCATGTGTCCTGCATGTAGAGGCACTCGGCGCCGTCGGCGGAGATCGCGTGCGGGTGCATCGAGAACACCATGCTCTCCGCCAGCTCGGTCTTGACCCCCTCGCCGATCTTCGGATGCTCGATCATCGTCATCCCGATCGAATGGCCGGTCACGTGTCCGAGCACGTAGCCGCGCTCCGTGAACCCGCGCGACACGGCCCGGTGCACGTCGTGGGCGGTCGCGCCCGGGCGGAAGGCGTCTTTCGCCGCCTCGAAGTACTCCTCGTACGCCTCGAGCATGCGCTCGACCTCGGCGGTGGGCTCGCCGATCGCGCGCGAGACCTCGACCCAGTGGCCGCCGGGCCCGGCGATCTCGAGGGACGGCAGGACGAAGTCTCCCAGGGGCTCGTCGCGGGCGAGCAGGAACTCCGGGCCCTTCAGCACCATGTTCATCGTCAGCCGGGCGCAGCCCTGCTCGACGAAGTAGCGCTCGCAGGCGGCCATCACCTCGGCGGCGCTGCGTCCCGGCTCGTACTCCCGGAGGAAGACGTGGAAACCCTCGGTGTTGATCCGGACGCTGTCGCGGACCGACTCGAGCTCGGCCTCGCTCTTCGCCGCCCGCGCGAGGTCGAACTCCGCGTCCCAGGGGACGAGCTCGCAGGCCTCCGCGAGCGCCCGATAGTCGCGGACGCCCATCACGTAGTCGAGCCCGTAGACGCCGACGCGCCGCCCGCGCAGGCGCTCTGCGAGCCAGGAGCCCGGATGGTCGGCGAAGACCTGCTCGATCGCCGCCGTCCCGTGCTCCCCGACGTAGCGCGCCTCGCTCGGGAAGACGATCGCCGGGTCGCCGTCGCGGGGAACCAGCACGTACGCGTAGCGGTGCACGATCACGAAGCCGGAGAGGTACGTCACCGCTCCTTCGAAGCCCGTGTACTCGCTGCCGGAGACGACCGCCGCGTCGAGCCCGTCGCGGTCGAGCGCGGCGCGGACGTTCGCGTGGCGGCGCGTCAGCTCGTCCATGACGCCTCCAGCCCCTTGATCAGGGCGACGACCGCCTCGTTCAGCTGCGTCGGGACGCCGTGCTCGCGGCCGAAGCGGACGATGCCGCCGTTCAGGTAGTCGATCTCCGTGGGGCGCCGCCCCTCGACGTCCTGGAGCATCGAGGCCTTATGGTCGTATGCGACGTCCTTGCGGGCCGCGTAGTCGATCAGCTCCTCCGGATCGGCGTCGAGCTCGATGCCCTGCGCTGCGGCGGCCGCCTTCCCCTCGTCGACGAGCGCCGAGACGAGTCGGCGCAGGTCGGGCCGCTCGCAGACGCGCCCGTGGGCGAGGCCGGTCAGGGCGCCGATCGGGTTCGTGGCCGCGTTGAAGATCACCTTGCGCCATTGGGGTCCGCGCGCGTCGGCGAGAGCGGTCGTCGGCATCCCGCCGCGCGTGCATGCGTCGGCGAGCCGCGCGCACTCCTCGAGCGAGGCGGGACGTGGCTCGAACGGGCCGATGGTCGTGTCGCCCTGGACGTCCCACTGGACATGGCCAGGCTCGACGATACGGCCCGCGGGGAAGGTCGTGCCGCGGATGACGCGCTCGACGTGCTCGGCGATCGCCTCCTCGTTCCCGACGCCGTTCTGGACGGAGCAGACCGCGCCGTCCGGGAACGCGTGCGCGGTCGCGGCCAGCGCCGGTCCGGTCTGCATCGACTTCACCGCCACGATGCCGAAGTCGCAGGCGGGCAGCTCGTCGGCCTCCGACGTTGCGCGCAGGCGGCCGGTCAGCTCGCCGGCGCCGCTCAGCCGCAGCCCGGACTCGTTGATCGCTCGCACGTGCGCCTCGTCGAGGTCGTAGGCCCAGACCTCGACGTCCTCGAGCTGAGCGAGGCTCGCGGCGAACAGCGAGCCGACCGCCCCGCACCCGACGACGCAGACTCTCACAGCCGGAGCTCCTTCCCGCCGGTGATCCCCGACGGACGCAGGACGAGCACGAGCGCCATCACCGCGCCGACGACGACGAGCCTCGTCCCGTCCGGGAGGGCGCCGCGCTCCGCCTCCGCGAGGAACGAGTCGAGCCCGCTCACCGCGAGCGCGCCGACGACGGCGCCCCACAGGCTCGTCATCCCGCCGACGACGAGCATGGCGAGCGTCAGGAACGTGAGCTCGAGGTAGACCTGGCCGGTCGAGATCGACCCGAGCATGTGCACATAGAGGCCGCCGGCGAAGCCGCAGAGCGCGCCGGAGAGCACGAACGCGCCGAGCCTGTGGCGGTGGACGCTGATGCCGACCGCCTGCGCGGCGGCGGGGTCCTCGCGCGTCGCGCGGAGGCGGCGCCCGAACCGGCTGCGCTGGTAGGCCCAAGCCACGAGCACGACGAGGGTCGCGCCGATCGTCGCCTGTGCGGGACCGGTCGTCTGCGGGACGAGCGAGAGCGTCGTCGCGCCGGGGCCGATCGCCGTCCATTCGCGCAGGAGGTTGTTCGTGATCTCGAGCACCGCGAAGGTCGCGATCCCCGCGGCGAGCCCGGAAAGCCGCATCAGGGGCAACCCGACCACCGCCGCGAGCACCGCGCCGACCCCGGCCGCGACGAGCAGCGACTCGACGTTGCCGAGCTCGTGGTCGCGGAGGATCGGGAAGAGGTCGCGCAGGATCGCGCCCTTGAGCAGGAGCGGCACGGTCATCACGCCGGCCGCGAACGCGCCAACGGCGACGAAGCTGATCTGCCCGAACGAGAGCACGCCCGAGTTGCCGATGAAGACGTAGATCGCGACCACCATCGCCACGGCGACGATCGCGTGCAGCACGTAGATCTGCGTCGACCGCGAGACGGCGGTCGAGAGCAGGCCGGCGGCGACGATCAGGAGCAGGGGGCCGGCGAGCTCGAGGACGGGCGCGAGCCGCCTCATACGCGCTCTACGGTCGCCGCGCCCCGCGGCGCGAACAGGCCGCCGGGCCGCAGGAGCAGGACGAGGATCACGAGCGTGAACACCGCGGTCGGCAGGAAGATCGTCTTGTCGGTCGGCAGGACCCCGTTGATCAGGCCCGTGGCGAAGCCGATCGCGAAGCCGCCGAGCGTCGCGGTCCAGAGCCGGTCGAGCCCGCCCACCACGACGCCGACGAGCACGACGATCGTCTCCTGCAGCCCGTAGGCCGGCGTCACGAGCGGCCTGCGCACGGTCAGCACCACCGCGACGAGCGCGGCCAGCACGGCCGAGAGGAAGACGGCGAAGCCGATCACGCGGTCGCTGCGGACGCCGAGCAGGCGCGCCGTCCGGAAGTCCGCGGCCGCGGCGCGCATGTGCAGCCCGATCGTCGTCCGGCCGAGCAGCAGCGCGAGCAGCCCGAGCATGACGACGCCGAGCACGATCGCGAGGATCGTCACCTGGCGCACGTTGACGCCGGCGACGTCCACGGCGCGGTTCAGCCGGCCGACGACCCGCACCGGCTCGCCGATCGTCCCGTCGCGGACGTCCACGATGCGCGCCACCGCCTGGAGAAGGAACGCGAGCGCGAACGTCGTCACGAGCATCACCGCCGGCGACTGCCCGCGCAGCGGGCGGAAGACGGCCAGGTCGATCGCCGTCGAGAGCGCGATCACGACAGCGAAGCAGGCGGCGATGCTCACCGCGGGATGGAAGTGCGAGGTGAAGGCGAGCGTGTAGGCGCCGGCCATCACGAGCTGCCCGTACGCGAAGTTGACGAGCCGCAGGACGCCGAAGACGAGGCCGATCCCGACCGCCATCAGCGCGTAGACCGCGCCGAGAGCGACGGAGTCGACGAGCGTCTGGGCGTCGACGACAGCGAGCGGCATCACGCGAGGTAGGCGGCGACGAGCCGGCGGGTATCGGACGCGTCCGCGGGGGTCAGCGTCGCCCGCAGCCCGCCGTTGGCGAGGACGTACGTGCGATCGGCGAGCGCGACCGTCCGCTGCGCCCGTTGCTCCACGAGCAGGACGGTCACGCCGCGCTCGCGCACGCGGTCGAGCGTCTCGAAGACGGAGTCGACGACGGCCGGCGCGAGGCCGAGGGAGGGCTCGTCGAGCAGGAGCAGCCGGGGCCCCGCCACGAGGGCCCGGGCGATCGCGAGCTGCTGCTGCTGGCCGCCGGAGAGGACGCCTGCGGGGCGCCGCCGGGACTCCGCCAGCGCCGGGAAGAGGTCGAAGGCCTCTCGGAGGGCCTCGATGCCACCGCCGTTGCGGCGGGCCGCGAGGCCCAGCCGCAGGTTCTCCTCCACCGAGAAGTCGGCGAAGACGCGCCGACCCTCGGGCACGAGCGCGACGCCCGAGCGCGCGACCGTCTCGGGCGGACGGCCGAGGAGGGAGGCGCCGTCGACGAGGATCTCCCCCGTCGCGACCGGCACGACGCCCATGATCGCGTGCAGCGTCGTCGACTTCCCGGCCCCGTTCGGCCCGATCAGGCCCACTAGCTCCCCGGGCGCCACCTCCAGCGAGAGGCCGCGGACGGCCGGAACGCCGCCGTAGCGAACCTCTACGGATCGCAGCTCGAGCAGGGGCCGCCGCTCCGTCACTCGGCCGCGCTCTCCCCGAGATAGGCGGCGGCGACGTCGAGGTTGGCCCGGATCTCTCCGGGCGGGCCCTCCGCGAGCGTCCGGCCCTGGTCGAGGACCTGGATCCGGTCGCAGACGTCCATCACCAGCGCCACGTTGTGGTCGACGAGGAGGACGCCCGCGTCGTGCTCGTCCCGCACCGAGCGGACGACGGCCGCGAACTCGGGCAGCTCCGCCTCGGGGAGCCCCGCGGCCGGCTCGTCCATGAGGACGAAATGCGGCTCCGTGGCGAGGGCGCGGGCCACGCCGAGCCGCCGCTCGTCGCCGTGGGAGAGCGCCGACGCCGTCACGGCGGCGAGCTTCTCCAGCCCCAGCAGCTCCAGCAGCGCGTCCGCCCGCCTCGCCGCCTCGCGGGGCCGGGCGCCGATCCCGAGCGCGGCCACCTCGACGTTCTCGCGGACGGACAGGGACGGAAACGCCCGGCTGTGCTGGAACGTCCGCGCGAGCCCCGCCCGCGCGCGGCGGCTCGCGTTCCAGCCGGTCACGTCGCGGCCGGCGAGCTCCACTGCGCCGTCGTCCGGACGGTCGAAGCCGCTGAGCACGTTCACGAGCGTGGACTTGCCCGCGCCGTTGGGCCCGATCAGGCCGACGACCTCGTGGCGGCGCACCTCCAGCGTGACGTCCTGGAGCGCCCGGACCCCGGCGAACGACCGCGAGACGGACGAGGCCCGGAGGACGTCGCCGGCCCCGTCGCCGGCTTGCGTCTCGGCCGCGGTCGACACGCCTACGCCTGGCTGCCCGTCAGAGGCGGCTCCGAACGGCTCGGACGGCCGAGATCGCAGCAGCCAACGCCGCGCAGCTCGGCCGTCACGAAACGCTCCTCTCCTTGGCCGGGTGGAAGCCCCCGCCGCGCCGGGGCCGAAGGCCCGCGCGCGGAAGGCACAGGACGGTCGTCACAGGGAGGCGGTGGTCGGCCCGCGGAAGACCGCGCTCTTCCGCGGGCCGTGGGGAAGCCGTCCAGCGTCCCTCGAGGCGTGGGGGAGAACCGTAGGTACTCCCCCACGCTAGATCTCGGGGACCGTCTTTGCCGTGATGGGGCCGAAGTACTTGCCCTGGTTGCCCTGGATCTCCACGACGCGGTACTCCCGGCCGAAGACCGTGTGCAGCTCCGGAGAGAAGTTGACGTTGCCCGAGATCGTCTCGACGTCTTCGAAGCCCTCCAGCTCGTCGGCCAGGGCTTCGCCCTCCGTCGAGCCGTCCGCGCGGCGGATCGCCTCGACGACGCCGTCGATCGCGCCGGCTCCCGCGAGGAAGCCGCCGGTGCCGGGCTGCGAGCCGGCGTCCGTGAGCGCCTGGATCAGCTCGCGGACCTCCTCGCTCGGGTCGTCGCCGAAGACCGACGCGTACGTGACGGAGTAGTAGTTCGTGACCGGCGGGTCGTCGGTCACCCAGTACGTGCCGTCGCCGGCCCAGGAGTTGAGGATCGGCGTCTCGCTGCCCAGCGCACGCAGGCCGGAGACCAGCGCGGGCAGCTCGCCGAACGCGGTCGACGTCACGACGACGTCGGCGTTCGCCTGGTTCAGGCGGCTGACCGCCGCGTCGACGTTGTCGGCCCCGGTCGCGTAGGTCTCCTTGGCGACGATCTCGCCCCCGAGCTCCGTGAAGCGCGCCTCGAACGCCTGGACGACGTTCTGGAAGTAGACGAGGAGCGTGTTCGTTGCGAGGGCCGCCGTCCGCCAGCCCTGCTCCCACGCGAACTCGGCCATCGCCGAGCCCTCGTCCTGGGCGACGTTGCCGAAGCTGAACGCCAGGCGGCCGGCCTCGCCGAACCGCTTCGGGCCCATCTGGTCGGTGCCGATGCACGGCGCGATCGCGAGCGTGCCCTGGGAGATCGCCTCCTGCACGACCGGCGTCGCGAAGTCGACGTCGCAGGTGACGAATACGATGTCTGCGCCGCCCTCGAGGAGCGTCGTTGCGCACACGCGCGCCCGCGACGGGTCGTTGTTCTGCGTGTCGCACGTCTCGATCCGCAGGTCGCGGCCGTCCACGCCGCCGTCGGCGTTGATCTGGTCGACGCGGATCTGCGCCGCCGCCAGCGCCGGACCGTCGAAGGGGGCCATCTGGCCGGACGAGTCGAACGCCCAGCCGATCGTGATCGGCCCCTCGGCCGTGGTCTCGGCCCCGGTCGTCTGCTCCGCCGCCTCGTCGTCGCCGTCGCCGCCGCAAGCCGCCGCGCCGAGCGCAAGCGCCGCGAAGAGCGCCACAGCCCTCCATCCGATCCTGCCTCGCATCAGTCCTCCTCTCGGGTCGACCCGGTCGTGTGCCCTGCTTCTATACACGCTGCTCGATTGGATTACGAGTAGGACGCCTCCCTGGCTTTCACGAGCGCGTAAAGCGCCTCGTGGAGCGGCGCCGGCACGCCGATGCGGGCGGCCTCGCGGACGAGCGAGCCGTTGATCAGCTCCACCTCCGTGGGTCGTCCGGCGCGCACGTCCTCCAGCATCGACGGGTGGTGGGCGCTCCCGCGCCGCGTGGCGATGACGTTCATCTCCCAGGGATCGTCGTGGAGCCGGATCCCGCCCGCGCCCGCGACCGCCTTGCCCTCGTCGACGAGCGCGTGGACGAGCTCGCCGAGCTCCCCCTCGGCGAAGTGGAAGTCGTGGTGCAGCCCCGTCAGTGCGGCGACGCCGTTGACGGTCGCGTTGAAGATCAGCTTCGACCACTGCGCCGGCCGCAGGTCGGCGAACGCGCGCGCCTTCAGCCCCGAGGAGACGATCAGCGCCGCGGTCTCCTCGGCTACGGCCGCGGGCGTGCCGCCGAAGGGGCCGAGCCAGGTCTCCGTGTCGAGCACGTACTCCACATGCGTGTCGGAGTGGCGCGTGCCGCTCATGAAGGTGACGCCGGAGAGGAGCGGCCAGCCGCCGTGGCGGGCGACGACCTCCTCGGCTCCGAGCCCGTTCTGGACGGTCATCACTGTCGCTTCGGGGATTCGCCCCTCGAGGCTCGCGGCCGCGGCTTCGAGCCCGGTCGCCTTCGTCGCGACGATCGCGAGCTCGACGTGCGGGAGCTGGGCCGCGTCGGGCGTGGCCCGCACCGCGGCGGTGAAGTCGGCCTTGCCGCTGACGCGCAGCCCGCGCTCGGCGAGCGCGCGGGCGTGCTCGTCCCGGCGGCAGAGCACCCAGACATCGGCGACGCGCGCGAGGTGGGCCGCGAACAAGCTGCCGATCGTGCCGGCTCCGACTACGCAGACAGTTGACGTACGGCCCCCACGCCGCGCCGCGCGAGCTCGCGCGGGTCGAGCTGCCACAGGTCGTCGGAAAAGATCTCCAGGTCGTAGAGGCCGTCCCACGCCAGCGCTTCGAGGATCGGGACGAAGTCGATGCCGCCCTCCCCCGGCAGCACACGGTCGTTCGTGTGCCGAGTCGGCTCGCGCCAGTCGGAGACGTGGAGCCCTGCGATTCGGTCGCGATGGCGCGGGATCTCCTCCAGGGGCGCGTTCCAGAGGTGCCAGGTGTCGAACATCAGCCCCACGTCGGGCCGCCCGGCCTCGTCCAGGAGGGCCGCGGCCTCGCCGAGCGTCGAGACGACCGTCCAGAGGTGTGCGTACTCGCGCTGCACCGGCTCGAGCGCGACTCGCAAGCCGGCCCGGTCGCCCGCGTCGGCGATCGCGCGGATGCCGTCGAGGATCGTCTCGCGGTCCTCGCCCGGGCCGGTCAGGAAGAGCACGCAAGGCGGCCCGAACGCCGCCAACCGCTCGATCGCTGCGCAGATCGCGGCCACGCGCTCCGCCGGCTCCTCCGGGCCCTCCATCAGCTGCAGCGGCAGGATCGAGGGGACCGCGGGCACGGCGGTCGCGGCCTCGAGCCCGCTCGCTCGGAAGCGCTCGAGCGAGTCGTCGACGAGCTTGTGCTCCCAGATCCCGATCCCGTCCGCGCCCGCGGCCCGGTACGCGTCGAGGTCGTCCGCGAAGGACAGACCGGCCGTCGTGACCGCCGAGATCGAGACCTTCACCGGAGCAGGCGCTTCGCCACCATCGTCCCGGAGCCGCCGCCGAGCCCGGGGCCGGGATGCGTGCTCGCCCCGATGTGCCAGAGCCCCTTCACCTCGGTCGCATGGCCCGGCCGGGGCCGCCAGAGGAAGTTCTGGTCGAGGGAGAGCGCTCCCGAGTACGGGTCCCCGCCGACGAGGTTGACGTTGGCGCGCTCGAGGTCGGCCGGCGACAGCGCGACCCGCTTCAGGATCGCCGACTCGAGGTTCGGGATGTGCCGCGCGATGCGCTCCGTGATCCGGTCGGCGTAGCGCTCCCGCTCGTCCTCCGTCCACTCGTGCCCGCGGGGCAGCTCCTGGAGCTGGATCCAGAGGAGGCCCCTGCCCTCGGGCGCGCGGGACGGGTCGATCGTCAGCGGCTGACCGACGACGATCGTCGCCTCCTCGGGGAGCAGGCCGCGGTCGGCCTCGTTGACCGCGCGGGAGACCCCGTCGAGGCCCGGCGTTAGGTGGACGATCGCCGTCCGGTTCAGCCGCTCGTCGCCCTCCCAGCGGGCGGGCTCGGACAGCGCGAAGTGGATCTGCATGTCGCCGCGGCCGTAGCGGTAGCGGACGGGCCCCCCCGGCAGCAGGCGACCGTACAGCTGAGTCGGCGTCACGTTCGCGATCACCGCGCGCGAGGCGGGCACCTCCTCGCCGTCGGCCGTGCGCACGCCCTCGGCCAGCCCGTCGCGCACGACGACGCGCTCGACGTCGCGGCCGGCCTCGACAACGCCGCCGTGGCCGCGGATCAGCTGCACGAGCGCGTCCACGAGCCTGGCGCCGCCGCCCCGCGGGATCGGGAGCCCGCCCTCCTGGATCGCGACCGCGATCACCTGCGTCATGAAGCCCGAG
Source organism: Thermoleophilia bacterium (assembly GCA_014534295.1). Classification (GTDB taxonomy): domain Bacteria; phylum Actinomycetota; class Thermoleophilia; order Gaiellales; family Gaiellaceae; genus JACVRU01. The sequence continues at coordinate 15,877 of JACVRU010000002.1, forward strand.
GAGGCGGCGTCCGGGCCGAGCCCTGTATGCAGGACCCACGGCGCGACCAGGCCGCGCGGCCCCTCGGACGGGAACGTCTCGGTGAGCCAGTCCCGGCTCGAGACGAGCAGCCCGCCGACGTACTCGACCAGCCCGCGCGGGCCGAAGCGGCGCAGCGCCCGGAAGGCGAGCCTCAGCCCGGCACGCGACCAGAGCTCCGTTCCCAACGCGCCGAAGGCCAGGTCGGCGTTCGGGAGGAACCCCTCGACCACGCCGCGCCACTCCTCGCCCAGCTCGGCGGCGTTGGCGTCGGTCGTGCGCAGCAGGAATGCCGAGGAGCCGTCCGGGAACGCGGTCGCCGTCGGCAGCTCCGTGTTCAGGTACTCGAGCCCGCGCGCCGCCAGCTCCTCGCCGAGCTCGGCGTGCGCGGGACCGCCCACCCAGAGCGGGTGCCAGGCGCTGAACGTGTCGTGGACGAAGCCCGGCTCCGTCAGCTCCTCCGTGCGGATCGCGCCGCCGAGCACGTCCTCCCGCTCGAGGATGCAGACGCCCCAGCCGCCGCGCGCGAGCAGCGCGCCGCACGCGAGCGAGTTGATCCCGCTGCCGACGATGACGGCGTCGAAGGCTCGGCTCATACCGAGGCGGTGCATTCGATCTCGATCAGGCAGCCCGGGACCGCGAGCCCGGTGACGCCGACGATCGTCTGCGCCGGATGCGCCGCGCCGCCCGTGACCTCGTCGATGGCGGCGGTGATCGCCTCGTACTCGGTCGGGCGGAGCGTGTAGATCGTGCGGCGGACGATGTCGTCCCAACCGACGTCGACCTCCGACATGGCCGTCTCGAGGTTCCGCATCGCGGCCCTCGTCTGCTCGCCGAGGTCGTCGCCGCCGACGATGTGGAACTCCGGGTCGAGCGCGAGTTGGCCGGCGAAGTAGATCAGCCTGCTGCCTTCGGCCGCCGAGACGTGACTGAAGCCCGGCGCGGGATGGAGCGGGGATGGGTTGAGGTCTCGACGGGGCACGGACTCCTCCTTCAGATCGATGGGCGGTGCGCGAGCGCGCGAAACTCCTCGTCTGTGACGAGCCCGCCCTTCTCGACGCCGAGCCGCTTCACCTCGGCGAGCAGCTCGCGCCGCCGTTCCTCGGGGAGGTCGATGCCGAGCTCCTCGCACTTGATCCGGATCGAGTCGAGGCCGCTCTTCTTGCCGAGCACGATCGACCGACGGGCGCCGACCAGCTCGGACGAGTACGGCTCGATCGAGGGCGGGTCGTGGAATTGGCTGGCGACGGCGCCGCTCTCGCGCCGGAAGAGGTTCTCGCCGTAGAGCGGCTTCCAGGCCTCGAGCTCGACGCCCGTCAGCTCGGAAAGGGCACGCAGGCGATCGAGGCGTAGGCGCGTCCGCACGTCGTAGAGCGCCGCGAGCGCGAGCGCGATCTCGCCGAGGTTCGCGTTGCCGGCGCGCTCGCCCATGCCGTTGATCGTCCCCTGGAGCCAGCGGGCGCCTGCCCGCGCGGCGGCGATCGCGGCGGCGGTGGCGAGACCGAAGTCGTTGTGGCCGTGCCAGTGGATCGCCACGTCGAGCCACTCGCGCGTTCGGCCGACCAGGTCCGCCGCCGCCTCGGGGCTCGCGATCCCGAGCGTGTCGACGACTGCGACCTCGCGCGCGCCGGCCTCGACTGCCGTCTTGTAGACCGTCTCGAAGAACCCGGGGTCGGCGCGTGTGCCGTCGACGCCGAAGAAGCAGACTTGGATCCCCTCGCGCGCGGCGAACGACAGCGCGTAGACGATCCGCTCGAGCATCGCCTCGCGGTCGACGCCGAGGGCGTCCAGCTTGAGGTCGCTGATCGGAGCCTCGATCACGCTGTGCTCGACGCCTAGCTCGACCAGCGCCTTCACGTCGGCCTCGACGGCGCGGGAGAAGCCCCAGACCTCGGCCTCGAGCCCCGCGGCGGCGATCAGCCGCACGGCCTCGAAGTCGTCCTCCGAGACGCGCGGGAAGCCGGCCTCGATCCGCTCGATCCCGGCCTCGGAGAGCGCGCGGGCGATCGCGAGCTTCTGCTGCGGGCCGAGGACGACGCCGACCGTCTGCTCCCCGTCGCGGAGCGTGGTGTCGTAGAGGCCGACCTCGGCCTTGAGCGCGTACGCGCGGTTGACGTCCCCGGTCCAGATCACCGCACGATCCCGTCGGGGAAGGACGAGAGCTTCTGCGCGCCGGAGGCGGTGACGAGGAAGTTGTCCTCGAGGCGCAGGCCGCCGCCCTCGGGCCAGTAGCACCCGGGCTCGATCGCCAGCACCATCCCCTCCTCGATCGTGCCGCCTCCCGCGCGGTGGGCGTACGGCGGCTCGTGTGCGCGCGCCCCGACGCCGTGGGCGACGGGGTGCGTCGGCTGGCCGGGATAGCCGAGCTCGGCGATGCCGTCCCGGATGAGGACGTCGAGGTCGGCGAGGCTCGCGCCGGGCCGGCAGTGGGCGACCGCGGCCTCGTAGACGCCCATCAGCCCCTCCTCGAGCTCCGCGTAGCGCGGGTCGAGCTCGCCGGGGCAGAGGTTCTTCGTGTGGTCGCACCAGTAGCCGTCGGCGCAGACCCAGATCTCGAACAGCGTCGGCTCCCGCTCCTGGATCGGCCGCGAGCCGGTCGCCGTGAAGGTGCGGATCCCGGGGCCCGACCAGACGAGCGAGAACGCGTGCGCGAGGTCGACCTGCCCGCGGTAGCCGGTGCCCTGCCCGTGCACCCAGCCGTTCCAGAGCGCGCCGGCCTCGCTCTCGGTCATGGCGGGCTCCAGCCGCTCGCGCACATGCTCCATCGCTCCGGCGGCGAGCTCGTTCGCGAGCCGCATCCGCTCCAGCTCTTGCTCGGTCTTCACCGCACGCGCCCGGTTGAGGAGCGGCGTCGCGTCCGCGACGTCGGCGCCGAAGGCATGGAAGTACGAGTGGGTGAAGGTGGTCGGCTCGCCCACCATCCGGTCGGCCGCTTGAGTGCCCAGGGAGAGCTCGAGGCCGATCCGGCCCTCGGCGACCTGCGCCGCCACCTCCACGGCGCGAGCGCCGGGGGGGCGCGGGTCGTCCGGGTCGTAGCCCGCCACGAGGCGGACGTCGTCCGTCCAGGCGGTTCGGGCCGCGTCCTCCGCGGATGCTTCGATCGTGACGAGGGTGGCCTCGCCGTCGCGCGGCAAGACGACGGCCTCGTAGCCCTTCATCCCCCAGAAGCTCGTCAGGTAGACGACGTTGTCGGGCGCGCGCACGACGAGCGTGTCGAGCCCCTCCTCGGCCATGAGCGCGCGGACGCGGTCGAGCTTGGCGTCGTCGCGCGGCCACATCGCTACACCTCCACGTCGAGCGGGACGGCAGGCGGCCCGTCCTCGACGAGCTTGCGCACGTGCGCGGCGAGGCGTCGCGGGGCGAACTCGGCATCCGAGGCCTCCAGCTCGTCGAGCCTCCACCACCGGACCTCGCGCACGCCCTCTGCATCCAGCGCGGCAGGCTCGGGCTCGGGCTCGAAGCGAGGACTCCGGACGAGCGCGAACGTCTCGCGCTGCTCCACCACCCCGTCGCGCCACGGGAAGCGGTGCCGCCGCGTCCAGACCACCGGGCCGGGCTCGAACTCCCTCAGCCCGGCCTCCTCCCGCAGCTCGCGCCGCAGGGCGGCGGTCGAGTCTTCGCCTTCGTCCACGCCGCCGCCGGGCGTCAGCCACAGGTCGAGATCGTTGTCCTCGTCGACCCAGTGGACGAGCAGGACGCGGTCGTCGGGATCCAGGACGAGCGCGCGCACCGCCTCGCGGATCACCACCGCACCCTCGGCGGCGGCGGCTCGCCGTGCGCCTCCTCCCAGCCGATCACCGGGTTCCGGAGCACGCCGATCCGCTCGATCTCCGCCTCCATCACGTCGCCGGGGCGCAGGTAGAGCGAGGCCGCGTCCTCCGAGAAGCCGGCCACGCCGGAGACCGTGCCGGTCGAGACGACGTCGCCCGCGGAGTAGCCGAGCGCCGAGTAGTGGGCCAGGATCTCCGGGATCGTCACCGACATCCGGCCCGTGTGCGAGACCTGGCGGGGCTCGCCGTTGACTCGCAGCTCCATCCGCAGGTCGTGGGGGTCGGGCACCTCGTCCGGCGTCACGATCCACGGGCCGAGCGGGCAGAACGTGTCGATCGCCTTGCAGAAGGAGAAGACGCCCGAGCGCATCTCACGGCGCTGGATGTCGCGCGCCGTGATGTCGTTGAAGATCACATAGCCGGCGACGTAGCCCGCCGCCTCCTCCGGGCCGAACCACTTGCCGGGCTTGCCGATCACGACCGCGAGCTCCAGCTCGTAGTCGAGCTCCTCGGTCAGGTGCTCGGGGTGGACGACCGGCTCGTCGGGGCCGACGATCGCGTCGGTGTTCTGGAAGAAGACGATCCAGGGCGCGATCTCGTGCGACCAGCCGACCCGCTTCGACTCCTCCTCGTGCTCGCGGAAGTTCCCTGCCGTGTGGAAGAACTTGCGCGGAACGATCGGCGCGCGGAGACGGACGCCGGCCAGCGCGTGCCGCGGCCCGGCGTCGTCCGCGCCGCCGCGCTCGAACCACTCCCGCATGGAGCCGACCGCGAGCTCGACGACCTCGTCGCCCTCGACCCGCCCGACCTTGCCCTCGTCGAAGGTGACGAGCTTCACGCCGCGATGCTAGTGGCCTGGAACAGGGTGAAGGGGCAGTGGCCGAAGTTGAGGATCACCGTCGCCCACCCCGCGGTCGTCGCGACCGCGACCGCGAGCAGCGTCGCGAACACGAGCCTCGCGAGCACGGGCAGCCCGAGGATCCCGGAGGCGGCCTCCGCGATCGCGATCGAGCCCGCGCCGATCAGGCTGAAGACGAGCACCCAGACGGGTAGCGGCGTATCGCAGGCGAGCGCGCCCACCGTGGTCCCCGCAGCGACCGCGCCGAGCCCGAGCAGGACGCGGGTCCAGGGCGGCACTGCTCAACCGCAGACTCTCTGAGCGACGCGCGCATAGACCTCGGCTGTCTTCACGAGCCCGTCGATCTCGAGGTTCTCGCCGTCGACCGTGTCGAGCAGCCCGGTGGACGTCCCGTAGTTCACCGTCGCGATCCCGTAGCGCGTCAGCACGGACGCGTCGGAGAACCAGCGCGTCGTGTCCCGCTCGGGCGGCGCGCCGAAGACCTCCTCGTGGGACGCCTCGAGCGCGGCGACGAGCGGATGGTCGGCCTCGATCTCCGCCCCCGGCGCGGTGACGAAGACCTCCGCCTCGACGCCGAGCCCCCGCGCGAACTCGAGCGCCCGCCGACGCGCCTCGGCCATCTCGAGTCCCGGCGGCACCCGCAGATCGAGGAAGAGATCGGTCCGGTGTGGAGTCCGCGAGACGCGCCAGGGGAAGCCGCCCGCGATCGCGCCGATCGTCGCGACGCCGCCGGTCTCCTCGGCCCAGCGCGGCAGCCACTCGAGCACCGCATCGAGCACCGGCCGCATCTTCACGATCGAGTTGTCCTCCGCGGGCGGCGCGAAGGCCGTGTGGACGAAGGCACCGGTCGTCGAGAGGCGCAGCCACAGCGAGCCGAAGTGCGCGAGCACGACCTTCTGCTCGGTCGGCTCGCCGAGGATGCAGAGGTCGGCCGCCCCACCGTGCGAGACGAGGTGCCGGGAACCGGCCGCGTAGCCGCGATACTGGGCGCCCTGGGCGGCGCCCCACTGGGTCTTCTCGATCTCTCCGCAGACGGCGGCGACCATCACGTCCCCCGTCAGCTCCGACTCCGCGAGCGCCCGCACGGCGGCGAGGTAGGCGACGAGCGCGCCCTTCATGTTCGAGATCCCGAGGCCGTAGATGCGGCCCTCCTTGACGAAGCCCTGGGGCTGGAAGCCGGGCACGCCCGCCAGCCACGGCTCCTTTCCCGAATAGGACGTGTCCACGTGGCCGTTGAGCATCAATGTCGGACCGCCGCCCGTCCCCGGACGCACGCCGACGACGTTCGCGCGCCCGTCCTCGACCTGCTGCCACTGCACCTCGAGCCCGAGCTCCCGGAAGCGCTCGGCCATCCACGCGGCCATCGCCTCCTCCTCGCCCGTGAAGCTCGGGATCGAGACCGCCGCGAGCGCGTCCGCGACGAGCCGCTCGCGGTCGATCATGATCGGAAGTGCGGGAGGACGCGCTCGCCGAAGAGCCGGATCTGCTCGTGCCGGTCCTCGCCCCACAGCTCGAGCATGACGTGGGTGCAGCCGGCCGCGCGGTACTCCTCGATCGCCGCGATGCAATCGTCGGGCGTGCCGGCGATCGGCCTGCAGCGGTCGAGGAGGGAGTCCGTGACCTGCTCCTTGGCCGCGAGCCGGCCGCCGCGTTCCATAGCTTCCGCGACAAGCTGCAATTCCTCCATCTCTATTTCTGCCAGCTGCAACAGCGTGTCGGCGCTGCCCTTGATGTTCTGGAACTTGTTCGCGAGGTACATGGCGCCGATCTCGCGGGCACCGTCGCGGCCGCGGTCGCGGTCGTCTGCGTCGATCGAGGCGATCACAGTGCAGCCGATGTCGACGTCCGCCCGGACGTTCTCGCGCGTGTAGCGCACGAATGCCGGCGTCGTGATCGAGGGCGTCAGGCAGCCGTCCGCGATCTCGCCGGCGAGCGCCTGCATCTTCGGCGCCGTCGCCGCCACGTACACCGGCGGCACCTCGCGCGGCGTCTCCGCCTCGTCGCGCAGGCCGGGGACCGACGCGCTCCACGCCTCGCCCTCGTACTCGAACGGCTCCCCGCCGAGCACGCCGCGCACGATCGCCACCGCGTCGCGCATCGGCGCCAGCGTCCGGTTCGTCTGCAGCCGCGCGTTGTTGAGGAAGATCTTCGACGTGCCGAAGCCGAGGAGGAACCGCCCCGGCCCCGTCGCCTCCTGGACGACGCGGGCGTCCATCGCCACCTGGACGGGGTGCCGCGTGAAGGGCGAGATGATCCCCCAGCCGATCGTCAGCCGCTCCGTCGCCTGCGCCATCAACGCCGAGACGACCGTGGAGGAGCGCGCCTCCATCCCGTGCTTCCGCCACCACGGGTACGCCTCGGCCAGCCAGACCGTGTCTAGTCCGGCCTCGTCGAGCACGCGCGCCGTCTCGAGCATCTCCCCGAGCGGCTCCATCGTCAGCTGCATGACCCCGATCCGGAACGGCGGCGGCACGACTCGATCCTCTCACGCACGCGTCCCGGCGAGCAGCGCCAGCACGGGGCCGCCGCGGGAGCTGTCAGCCGGCCTCGATCACGGGCGACCCGGGCCCTCGGCGTCGGGCTCGTAGGCCTCGGCCGAGGCGGGCTGGACCCCGGCCTCGGCGCCGCCGCCGGCCGCGCGCTGGACCTGCCGGTCGAGCGCCGTCAGCACGTTCTCGACCTGCTGGTTCACGATCGGCTGGAGCACGCGCTGGCCCATGGAGCCCACCGGCCCGGCGATCCTCACGTCGGCCTCCCAGCGCATCTCGGTGCCGCCGCCCTCGCCGTCCGCGAGCTGGAACGCGGTCTCCATGTTCATCAGCGCCCCCACGCCGGTGCCCTTCGCCTGGAGCTTCGCGAACTCGGGCTGCCGCTGCTCGAGCTTCTCGAAGGCGATCGCCATCCGCAGGCCGCCGAGCCCGAGCGGGATCTTCACGTTGGCCCGCCAGTGGCGCTCGTCCTGGACGTCGAACGACTCGACGCCGGGCATGATCTCGGCCATCTGTCGCGGGCTGTTCAGCACCTCCCAGACGGTCCCGCGCGAAGCGGCGAAACTGCGCGTCCCTTCCAGCTTCATCTGCCGTTGGTCGTTCGGGACTCGACGCCGACGAGCTTGCGGCTCTCCTCCGGCCGCGTCATGAGCTGCCAGACGCGGTGGTAGGGGTTGTGCGAGTCGGTGACGACGGGCTTGCCGACGGGCCGCAGCGCGTCCTGGATCGCCGCGCAGACTGCGTGGATCGCGCCGCCGCCACCCTCCCCCATTCCCTTCGTCCCGAGCGGCGTGAAGGGCGAGGGCGACTCGATGTGCCCGGTCTTGAGGGGCGGCATGTCCAGCGCATGGGGCACGTGGTAGTCGTAGAAGTTGGCCGTCAGCAGGTTCCCGTCCTCGTCGTAGGCGAACGTCTCAGTCGTCGCGGCGCCGAGCCCCTGTGCCCACGCGCCGTGTACTTGACCCTCGACGATCTGCGGGTGGATCCGCTTGCCGCAGTCGTCCACGACCGCCCAGTCGACGAGCTCGTAGGCACCCGTCTCCTTGTCGACCTCGATCACGCAGACGTGGATCTGCATGGCATAGGTCAGGGTCAGGTTCCCGAACTTCCGTTCCTTGTCGGGCAGCTGGAACGGGGGCACGTAGACGTGGCGGACGTTCAGCGTCGCGTCGCGCGTCTCCATCGGCAGGATCGCGTTGTTCGCGTTCACGATCGCGCCGATGCCCATGAACGGGATCGCCGCCTCCGGGTTCTCGCGCAGCCGGGCCTGGCCCTCGGCGAGCTCGACGTCGTCGGGGTCGGCGCCGAAGACGCCCGCCGCGACTCGCTTGATCTCCCAGGCGAGCTTCTCGGTCGCGCCCTTGACCGCCCCGAGTCCCGTGACCGCGAACTGGCTCGCGTACGTGCCCGAGAAGCCGGCGTGCGTGTTCCAGTACGAGTCGTGGCCCGGCCGGACGTTGACGTCGTCGGGCGTGACGCCGAGGATGTCCGCCACGACCATCGCGGCCGTCGTCTCGTGCCCCTGGCCCTGCGGCGTCGTCCCGAGGGTGACGACGACCTCGCCGAAGAGGTCGAGCTTCACGGTTGCGACCTCGTTGTTGCCGCCGAACTGGAGCTCCGGGTTGAGCAGCGTCGACTGGCCGAAGTTGTTCGTCCCCGAGTCGAGCGTCGAGCCGATGCCGACGCCGAGCAGCTTCCCGCGCGCCTCCGCGTCGCGCCGCCGCTCCTCGATCCGGTCGTACCCGATCAGCTCCAGCGCCTGGTCGAGCGAGCGCGCGTAGTCTCCCGAGTCGTAGACGCAGCCGTTCGGCGTCTCGTACGGCATCTCCTCGGCCTTGATGTAGTTGCGCTTGCGGATCTCGACCGGGTCGATCCCGAGCTCCTGCGCGACGATGTCGATCACGCGCTCCGTGAACCAGAGGTGCTGGAGCCGGGAGTAGCCGCGGTTCGGGCCGACCGGCGACTTGTTCGTGCAGACCTGAGTGAAGTCGATCCGGATGTGGCGCCAGCGGTACAGCCCGGGCGTCACCTGGGACCAGATGATGCAGCCGAGCGGCTCGTAGCGGGCGAAGGCGCCTGCGTCGTCGAGGGCGCGGGCCTTGAACCCGAGCAGCGTCCCGTCGGCCTTCACCGGCACCTCGACCTCGAGGAAGACGCGCTCGTTCCCGTGCGAGTTGGCAGCATGCTGGTCGGTGCGCCACTCGTGCCAGTGCACGGGCCGGTTCAGCTTGCGCGCGAGCAGGCAGAGCGCCACGAGCTGCGGGTGGGTGCAGATCTTGTTGCCGAAGCCGCCGCCGATGTCCTGGGTGACGAAGCGGAGGCGGTCCATGCCGACGCGCATCGCCGGCGCCATCATGATGATCGCGAAACCGGGAAACTGGTTGTTCGTGTAAAGCGTCCACTGGCCGGTGCCGCGGTTGTACTCGACGACCGCGCCCGACGTCTCGAGCGGGGTCGAGGAGAACCGGTCGAAGTGCAGGCGCTCGATGCGCACGACGTGGTCGGCCTCGGCGAGCGCCGCCTCGTAGTCGCCCCAGTCGAAGACGCCCGAGTAGACGGTATTGCCGCCCATCTCGTCGTGGAGGACCGGCGCGTCCGGGTCGAGGGCTCGCTCGGTGTCGACGAGGGCCGGAAGCGGCTCGTACTCGACCTCGACGAGCTCCGCCGCGTCCCGGGCCAGGTCGCGGGTCCGGGCCGCGACCGCGACCACCGCCTCGCCCATGAAGCGCGTCTTCCCGACCGCCAGGGCGTAGTCGCGGATCTTCGCCCCCGGATCCGGCGAGATCTGGAAGAACGGGTCGGTCTGGATCGCCACCTCGTCGCCCGTCAGCGTCCCGTAGACGCCGTCGAGCTCGAGCGCCTTCGAGACGTCGACGGAGAGGATCTTCGCGTGGGCGTACGGAGAGCGGACGAACTCGACGAAGCCCGCTTCGTGGCGGCGGACGTCGTCGAAGAAGACGCCCTGTCCCTGGAGCAGCCGCTTGTCCTCCTTGCGCGGAATGTTCGTGCCCGCGAAGCCCGGCTTCGTCTCCTCCCGCTCGACGACCAGCGGCTCCATCGTCGTCTCCGTCACCGCGCCGCCTCCTGGATCGCCTCGACGATGTTCACGTAGCCCGTGCAGCGGCAGATGTTCCCTTGGATCGCCTTCCGGATCTCTCCCTCCGTCGGCTCGGGGTTGTTGCGGAGGAGGTACGTCGCCGACATGAGCATCCCCGGAGTGCAGTAGCCGCACTGGAGCGCGTGCGCGTCGGTGAACGCCTGCTGGAGGGGCGACAGCTCGCCGTCGGCGGCGAGGCTCTCGACCGTCTCGACGCCGGTGCCGTCGGCCTGAGCGGCGAGCAGCATGCAGCTCTTGACCGCCTCGCCGTCGAGCAGAATCGTGCAGGCGCCGCAGTTGCCGGTGTCGCAGCCGACGTGCGTGCCGGTGAGGCCGAGGTCGTCCCGGATGAAGTGGACGAGCAGCTTCCGGGGCTCGACCTCGCGCTCGACCGTCTCGCCGTTGAGCTCGAAGCTGATCGAGATCATCCGGCGGCCTGCTCCAGCGCGCGGCGTGCGCAGACCTCGGCCAGGTGGCGGCGGTACTCGGCCGACGCGTGGACGTCGGAGGGCGGATCGATGTCGGCCGTCCGCACCTCCTCCGGCGAGGAGACAACGACCGGCGTGGCCCCGACGCAACCGAGCGCGATCCTGGCCCGGCCGTCCCGCACGTGCGCCGCCGCGGCCGCGATGCAGGTGCCGTCCGCGCCGAGGGTGAGGGAGGCGAAGCCGTCCGAGCCGCCGGCCGGGATCGTGACCCCCGTCAGCAGCTCGCCGGGCCCCACCGCCGTGAAGTAGACGCCGAGGAAGAACTCGTCGGCGGAGAGCTCCCGCTCCCCGTCCGCGCCCCGCACGTGCATCCGCCAGCCCTGGGCGGCGGCGACCGGGGGGAAGTGGTTCGTGGGGTCGCTCGAGCAGATGTTCCCGCCGATCGTGCCGCGGTTCCGCACCTGCACGTCCGCGATCTGAGCGGCGACCTCGGCGAGGATCGGCCTCGTCTCGCCCACGGTCGCGTCGCGCAGCAGCTGCGCGTAGGTGACCATCGCTCCGATCCGCAACCCGCGGTCGGACGCACGCTCGATCGTCTTCAGCTCGTCCAGCGCCCACAGGTCGACGAGCAGATCGGGTGAGGCGGCGCGGGCCTTCATGACGTTGATCAGCGTCTGCCCGCCCGCGAGCGCCCGGGCGCCCTCGTGCGACGCGAGCGCCTGGAGCGCCTCGTCCACGGACCCCGGCCGCACGTA
>JACVRU010000005.1 GCA_014534295.1 Thermoleophilia bacterium
CTCGTAGAGGAGGTGCTCGCGGAAGCTGTCCTGCCGGTACATCTCCAGCACGAGCCCGCCGAGGTCGCGCAGGCGCTCCTCGCGGTCGCGCAGGAGGAGCCGGCGCTCTCGCCGCAGCTCGCTCGGCGGGGGCGCCGCCCGACGCCGCGGGCGCTGAGAAGCGGGTGCCGCAGGAGGCTCGGAGGCAGAAGGCTTCGCGCGGCGGAAGAACGCCACGGCGGGGAGCGCGCGGCCGCAGTGCGTGCAGGCCGTGAGCGCCTCGCCGACCTGGCGTCCGCAGTTGGCGCAGAAGTGCGTTCCCCAGAAGATCGGGGCGCCGCAGTCGCAGCGGGCCGCGGCCGGCCTCCGGGAGTCGAGGAGGAGCTCGATCTCGAGCAGGCGCTCCTCGATCTGCGCCACCTCCGAGCAGCGCTCGAACAGCAGGTGCTCGCGGAAGCTGTCCTGCCGGTACATCTCCATCACGAGCCCCCCGAGGTCGTGGAGGCGTTCCTCCCGCGCGCGCAGGAGGACCTTCCGCTCGCGGCGCAGGTCGGCGGGCGGCGGCGCGGCGCGGCGGCGGCCCCTCGGCCTCGGCTGCGGCGTTTCCTCGGGGTCCGTCGACCGGCGGAAGAGCGCCATTCCGGCGCAGCGTACTAGGCGCCGCGGCGAGCGGGTCTTCGCATCACGTAGACGACCGCGAGCACGATGCCGGCGGCCAGCACGATCGGGCCCACGACCAGGCCGGCCCACGGGATCACGAACAGGAACAGGATCCCCACGACGACGAGCGCGAGCGCTGCGGCAAGCATGGCGAGGCTCTTCCCGCGCACCCGGGGCCGGAAACTACGGGAACCGGAGGACCACGAGCCGTTCCTCCGTGAGCTCGCGGACGGCGTACGCGGGGCCCTCGCGCGTGTTGCCCGACTCCTTGACGCCGCCGTAGGGCATCTGGTCGCTGCGGAAGGTCGGCGCCTCGTTCACGGTGACGCCGCCGAACTCGAGCTCGTTGGCCGCGCGCAGCGCATTCGGGAGGCTCTCCGTGAAGATCCCCGCCTGGAGCCCGAACCGCGTCCCGTTGGCGCGCGCGATCGCCTCGTCGAGCGAGCCGACGCGGTTGACGACGACGACGGGCCCGAAGACCTCCTCGCTGCACACCTTCGCCTCCTCAGACGCGTCGGCGAGGACCGTCGGCCGGATCAGGCCGTCCTCGACCTCGCCGCCGGCCAGCACCTCGGCGCCGGACTCGGCGACCCACGCCAGGATGCGCTCCCGCGCCTCCTCGTCGATCACCGGGCCGACGTCCGTCTCCTCGTCGGCGGGGTCGCCGAGCCTGAGCACCTCGACCCGGGGTAGGTAGGCGGCCACGAACGCGTCCCGGACGCGCTCGTGGACGTAGATCCGCTGGACGGAGATGCAGCTCTGGCCGGCGAAGGAGAAGGCGTTCGCGGCGAGCGCGTCCGCGGCCGCCTCGAGGTCGGCCGTCTCGTCGACGATCACGGGGGTCGAGTTCCCGAGCTCCAGGGCGACCCGCTTGCGCGGGGCCCGCTCGGCGAGCTTCCAGCCCACCGCCGCCGAGCCGGTGAACGAGATCAGCTTGACGCGCTGGTCCTCGACGAGCACGTCGCCGATCTCGACGCTCGGGCCGGCGACGACGTTCAGCCAGCCGGGCGGCAGGTCGGCCTCCTCCGCGAGCTCGGCGAGGAGGAGCGCGGACAGCGGCGTCTGCGAGGCCGGCTTGAGCACGACCGGGCAGCCGGCTGCGAGGGCGGGCGCGAGCTTGTGCGCGACGAGGTTGAGCGGGAAGTTGAAAGGCGAGATCGCGCCCACGATCCCGACCGGCCGGCGGAGTGTGAAGGCGAACTTCCCCTCGCCGGCCTGTGCGGCGTCCATCGGCACGACGTCGCCGGCGAGCGTGCGCGCCTCGACCGCCGAGAACGTGTACGTGGACATGGCGCGGCGCGCCTCGACCCGGGCGGCCTTCATCGGCTTGCCGGCCTCGGCGGAGATCAGGCGAGCGACCTCGTCGTGGCGGCGCCCGAGCGCGGCGGCGACCCGGACGAGGATCTCCGCGCGCTTGTGGGCCGGGAGCGGCTCGCGGAGCGCCGCCTCCGCGGCGTCGAGCGCGCGGCGCGTCTCCGCTGCGCTGCCCTTGGCCACCCGGCCGACCAGCTCGCCGGAGTAGGGCGAGCGGACCTCGATCCAGTCGCCCGTCTCGAGCCACTCGCCCGCCACGAACAGCCGGCGGTCCGTCGCCGTTGTGGCCACGGAGTGAGTGTAGTGGGACACTTCCGCCGTGGAGCTCCCGGACGTCCGGTACGCTCGCAGCGGCGACGTCTCGATCGCATACCAGGTCGTGGGCGAGGGCCCGCTGGACCTCGTGTTCGTCCGCGGCTTCGCCGGAGACCTCCTCTCGGCGTGGGAGCAGCCGCGACTCGTCCGCTTCGTCCGCGACCTCGCCTCGTTCACGCGCGTCTTCCTCCTGGACAAACGCGGCACGGGCCTGTCGGACCGCGTCCGGGACGTCCCCACGCTCGAGGCGCGCATGGACGACCTGCGAGCCGTCATGGACGACGCCGGCTCCGAGCGGGCGCTGCTCTGGACGGCTCAGGAGGGAGCGCGGCTCGCGGCCCTCTTCGCCGCGACGGCGCCGGAGCGCGTCTCCGGCCTCGTCCTCTTCGACCCGACCGCGAAGAGCCGGCCCGACGACGGGTACCCCTGGGCGCTCGACGACGCCGCGTGGCGACGGTTCCTCTCCGAGGTGCGGGACCGCTGGGGGACGACGTCGTACCTCGACGAGCGGCTCGCGGAGTGGGCGCCGACGCTCCGTACGGACCAGGACTTCCGCGGCTGGTTCGTCTCGCACATGCGTCGCGGCCTCAGCCCCGGCGCCGCCCTCGCGTTCTTCCGGATGACGCGCGACTCGGACGTCGCGGACGTGCTCCCCTCGGTGCGCGTGCCGGCGGTCGTGCTCGCGAGCCCGGAGAACCTGGACCCGGCCGAGTACTTCGCGAGTCGCCTTCCCGGGGCCCGGCTGGTCGAGCTCCCGCGCGACGTCGGGATCTATCACTGGGTGGACGACGACGCCGCCGAGCTCGCCATGCGGGAGACGCGGGCTCTGGTCGCGGCGATCGGCACGCCGCGCGCCGTCCCCGAGAGTGTCCTCGTCACCGTTCTGATGACGGACATCGTCGGCTCGACCGAGCGCGCGGCCGCGCTGCGAGACGCGGCCTGGCGCGACCTGCTCGCCCGCCACCACGGCGTGGTCCGGCGCGAGCTGACGCGCTTCCGGGGGGAGGAGCGGGACACGGCCGGCGACGGCTTCTTCGCGACGTTCGACGGGCCCGCCAGGGCGATCCAATGCGCGCGGGCGGTCGTCGAGGGCGTGCGCGAGCTCGGGCTGGAGGTACGGGCGGGCCTCCACACCGGAGAGTGCGAGCTGCACGAAGGCAAGGTCACCGGGGTGGCGGTCTCGATCGGCGCGCGGGTCGCCTCGCTCGCGGCGCCCGGCGAGGTGCTCGTGACGAGGACGGTCAAGGACCTCGTCGCCGGTTCCGAACTCGCCTTCGAGCCCCGCGGGGAACACGAGCTGAGGGGCGTGCCGGGCAGTTGGCCGATCTACGCGGTCCTGGAGGGTGGGGCGTGAAGTGGAAGGTCCCCGACGTCTCGTACGCCCGCAGCGGCGATGTCGCGATCGCCTACCAGGTCGTCGGCGAAGGGCCGGAGGACCTCGTGTTCCTGCCGTTCCTGGCGAACATCTACACCCTCTGGCTCCTGCGCCCGATGGGCGAGTTCCTGCGGAAGCTCGCCGAGCGGCGACGGCTGATCGTCGTCAACCCGCGCGGCGTCGGCCTCTCCGACCGGCCGCGCGGCTTCACGGTGGAGTCGCGAATGGACGACCTGCTCGCAGTGCTCGAGGCTGTCGGGAGCGATCGGCCCGCCGTGCTGGGCGTCGGGGAGGCCGCCGCGACCTGTGCCGTCTTCGCCGCGTCGTATCCCGAGAGCGTCTCCCGGCTCCTCCTCTTCGCCCCGTACGCCCGCGGCGCGGCGAGTGAGGAGGAGCGGCAGCAGGGCCTCGAGCGGATTCGCCGCGAGCGCGACCGGTGGGGCGAGCGAGGCCAGCTCGAGGAGATGGCGCGCCGGCTGAACCCTCAGTGGGCGGACGATCCCGAGTACCTGGAGTGGTTCGTGTGGCATCACCGGCTGACATCGAGTCCCGGCGCGATGACGGAGTTCCGGCGCATGCAGCTCGAGCTCGACCTCACGGACGTCCTCCCTGCGATCCGCGTCCCGACGCTCGTGCTGGCGACCGAGCAGCTGGCGACGGAGTCGGCCGAGGTCGCGGGACTCGTCCCGGGAGCCGTCCTCCTGCAACTGCCCCAGCAAGGGATGAACATCGGCACGGAGTTCGCGCGCGAGGCGATCGAGGACTTCCTGTCCGGGGTCGCTCCGCGCAACATCCCGGACACCGTGCTGTCCACGGTTCTGTTCACCGACATCGTCGGCTCGACCGAGCGCGCGGCCGAACTCGGCGACCGAAGCTGGCGGGAGCTCTTGGAGCGCCACAACGAGCTCGTCCGACGGGAGCTCCAGCGCTACCGCGGCGTCGAGCTCGACACCGCGGGCGACGGCTTCTTCGCCAGCTTCGACGGGCCGGCGCGCGCGATCTCGTGCGCCAGGGCGATCGCCGAGGAGGTGCCGGCGCTTGACCTCCAGGTGCGCGCAGGCATCCATACCGGCGAGTGCGAGCGCGTCGGGGAGAAGCTGGCGGGCCTCGCCGTGAACGTCGGGGCGCGGGTGGCCGCGGCTGCCCAGGCGGGGGAGGTGCTCGTCACCGGGACGGTGCGAGACCTCGTCGCCGGCTCCGGGATCACCTTCGAAGCCCGCGGCGAGCGGGAGCTGAAGGGCATTCCGGGCACGTGGCCGATCTATGCTGTCTCCTGTGACTGAGGCCCTCATCGTCGACGCCGTCCGCAGTCCGATCGGGCGCCGAAACGGCACGCTGGCCACGATCCGCGGCGACCAGCTCTCCGCGCAGGTGCTCGACGCGCTCGTCGAGCGCAGCGGCGTCGATCCGGCGGAGGTCGAAGACGTCCAGTGGGGCTGCGTGACGCAGGTCGACGAGCAGGCCTGGAACATCGGGCGCAACGCCGCGCTGACCGCGGGGTGGCCGGAGAGCGTGTGCGGCACGACCGTCGACCGCCAGTGCGGGTCTTCGATGCAGACGAACTTCAACGCGGCCGCCGCCGTCTGGTCCGGGCAGCTCGACGTCGTGATCTCGGGCGGCGTGGAGATGATGTCGCGCGTCCCGATGGGGTCGAACAACGGCTCGATGGCGCCGGAGGTGCTGGAGCGCTTCGAGATCGTCCCGCAGGGGATCTCGGCCGAGTACATCGCCGAGCGCTGGGGGCTCTCGCGCGACCAGCTCGACGCGTACTCCTACGAGTCGCACATGCGGGCGGCGCGCGCGATCGACGAGGGCCGCTTCGAGCGAGAGATCGTGCCCATCGACCTTACGAACCCGCACGTGGGCGTCGTTTTCGACACCGACGAGGCGGTGCGCCGCGACACGACGCGGGAGAAGATGGCCGAGCTCCAGCCCGCCTTCCTCGAGGCCGGCAGGATCACGGCAGGCAACTCGAGCCAGATCGTCGACGGCTCCGCCGCGGTGCTGGTCGCGTCGGAAGACGCGGTCGCGCGGCTGGGTCTGACGCCCCGCGGCCGCTTCGTGTCCTTCGGGCTGGCGGGCGTCGATCCGACGTTGATGCTGCACGGCAACCCGGAGGCGTGCCGGAAGGCGCTCGCGAGGGCGGGCCTGACCTGGGACGACATCGCCGTCGTCGAGGTCAACGAGGCCTTCGCCTCCGTCGTGCTCCAGTTCCTCGCGGACACGGGCCTCCACGAGCGCTGGGAGGCCGGCGACGTGAATCCGAACGGCGGCGGCATCTCGCTCGGCCATCCGCTCGGGGCGACCGGCGCGCGGATGACGGCGACGCTCCTCTCCGAGCTCGAGCGTCGGGACGCCCGCTACGGCGTGGCCTGCATGTGCATCGGCTTCGGCCAGGCGATCGCGGGGGTCGTCGAGCGGCTCTGACCGCCGGGTTTCCCGACCGGCGGGAGTGGGCAGCCGGGGACCAGGGCATGCGCACACCGTTCGAGCTTCGGTTCGAGAAGGGTGATCCCGTCCGCGAGTACTGGCTCGCCCGCGGCGAGGGCTTCGCCGTGGAGAACCGCCGCGGCCGCGTGGTCGGGCAGGTGGTGGACGTCGTCGTCGACCCGCACGAGCAGCGTGTGATGAGCCTGGTCGTCCAGCGGGCGCGGGGCACGGCCGAGCTGCCGACCGACGAGATCCAGGCCGTCGTCCCCTCTCGCGACACGTTCGTCCTCGACGGCGCGAGGGAGACGGCCCGCCGCCCGGAGCGCGCGCCCAGGCTCCGTGGCGAACTGCTCGCCCGCGCGAAGGCCTGGCTCGCGCCGAGGCTCCGGCGGACGGGCCTCGTCCTGCGGGCGACCGGCCGGCTGCTTCGGGACGCGGCGAGCGCGACGGCCCTGATGGTCCTCGGCATTGCGCGCGTGCTTGCCGGAGAGCTCCAGCGCAGACCGCGCTAGACAGGCATCTAGCTTAGGATCGCGCCGTGGAGCGCGAGGTCCGGAGGGTCGGGGTCGTCGGGCTCGGCACGATGGGCGCCGGCATCGCCCAGGTGTGCGTGGAGGCGGGGTTCGAGACCGTCGGCCGGGAGGTCGAGGCGGAGCTCGCCGAGCGGGCCGGCGCGCGCATCGAGCACTTCGTCGGCCGCAAGGTCGAGAAGGGCCAGCTCGACGCGCAGGCCCGGGACCAGGCCCTTGGCCGGCTGTCCCTGACGACCGACCTGGGCGACCTGGCCGGCTGCGACCTCGTCGTCGAGGCGGCCTTCGAGGACCTGGCCGTCAAGCACGACCTCTTCCGCGAGCTCGAGGCCGCGGTCGCCGGGGACGCGATTCTCGCGACCAACACGTCGGCCCTGTCGGTGACGCAGATCGCCTCGGTCCTGGAGCGGCCGGAGCGCGTCGTCGGCATGCACTTCTTCAATCCCGCGCCGCTGATGAAGCTCGTGGAGATCGTGCGGGCCGAGCGGACGGCGGAGGACGTCTTCGACACTGCGTACGACTTCGCCGCCCTCCTCGGCAAGGAGCCGATCCGCTGCAACGACACGCCCGGCTTCGTCGTCAACCGCATCCTCATCCCGCTGCTCAACGACTGCGTCCGCGTGCTCGACGAGGCGGGCGTCTCGCCGGAGGACCTCGACAAGGCGATGCGCCACGGCGCGGGCTGGCCGATGGGGCCGGCCACGCTCGTCGACCTCGTCGGCATCGACATCCACGTCCACGCCTCCGAGGCGCTCTACGACAAGCTGCGGGAGCCCCGGATGGCGCCGCCGCCGCGACTCGTGCGCATGGCGCAGGCCGGAAAGCTCGGCGAGAAGTCCGGCGAAGGCTTCTACTTGCACAATCGGGACTAGCGGGACAGCTCGTTCCAGGCGTTCTCGACGAGGCGCTCGACGCGCGGGTCGGTCATCGAGGCGACGAAGTTGATCGCGCCCGCCGCAAGCACGCGCGCGCCGGCGGACGTCTCGTAGTACGTCAGCTCGGCCGACCGGCCGGGCCCCATCAGGTCGGGCACGCGCGCGAGCACCTGCGTCCCGCGCGGGGAAGAGGGGGCCCGCGCGTCGATCTCGATCCCGTAGCGCCCGAAGGTCGAGCCGGCGCCCAGACCGGTCCCCGCGAAGAGCCACAGGGCGGCGGCCGGGTCGGTGACGAGGTAAGGGCCCTGGCGCTGGCCCTGGTCGGAGCCGATGTACTGCACCCCGACGAGCCCCGCCTCCGGCCGTCCGAGGTTCCGCCAGAGCCGGTCCTTGAGGAGCCGCGGCCCGTCCCGGCGGACTCGCCAGAAGAAGTTGTTCGCCGCGAGGAAGATCAGGTTCCCGCCGAGGTCGCGGTAACGGCGGACGACGTCGTAGGCCCGCGCCGTGACGTACTCCTCGTGGCCCGGGAAGACGACGAGGTCGTACGCGCGCCGGAGGGCGTCGCCGGTGCGAACCGCCTCGAGATCGTCGTCGGAGAGGAAGTCGGCGCCCTTGCCCGTCCGATTGAGCCACGCGATGAAGGCGAGGTCCCAGTCCTTGAAACGAAACGGGACGCCGAAGTCGAGGTACGGCCGCCGCAGGTCGATGCTGCGGTTCGACTCGCTCACGTACCAGCTGTCGCCCCAGCCGTCGCCGTCGGCGTCGTGGAAGTTGTACGCCTGCCACGTGTTCGTGGAGAGCACGACCGCGACCCGCCGCGCCCCGAGCCGCGGTGGCCGGACGATGAAGGGCGCGTAGCCGACCCGCCCGTCGTCCGTCGCGATGCGGACGAAGTAGAGGCCGCTGGCCCACTGGCCCGCGCGGAAGAGCCGCAGGCGGGCGGGCTCGTCGGCTTGCCGCCACTGCACCTCCACCGCGGGCGTGACCGGAACGCCGTTCGTGGCCAGGTCGGACGACGCGGACGCGGCGGAGCCCCCGTAGTGGAAGACTTGGACGCGCAACCTCCGCGCGTCGCACGCGACGACGAGGTCGGTGGGTTCCCCGGGCGCGTAGCTCGGCTTCGTCAGCGCCACGCCAACGCCCTGCACGCGCGCGACCGGGCCCGTGACCGGCCCGCGCGGCCCGTGGTTGCCGTAGACGCGGCGCCGGCCGGTCCTCGAGTCGGTGACGGTGAGCCGGAGGACGTACGTGCGCGGCTGCACCTCCGGCCCGGGCCGCCAGGCGAGCTCGTGGCTCCCCGCGGCCAGGCGGCGCTTCGTGCGCCAGAGCACCGCGCCTCGGGGACGCCCGGGGCGGAGGGTGTCGGTGCGAACGGCCTCCATGACGACCACCGCCGCGCGGTCGATCCGGAAGCGCACGAGCGCGCGCCCTCCACGCCGGGGCGTGACCGTCGTCAGCAGCCGGCCGTCGCCGCCGTAGGGCGCGGCACCGTTCGAGACGCGTAGGTCTCGGAGGGCCGGCCTCGCGGCCCAGGCAGCGCGCGCAGGCGCGAGCAGCGCCATCAGGGCGGCCCCAAGGAACTCGCGCCGCCGCAACCCCATCCCGCGATTATGGGCCTTGTGCAACACGTCGTCCGTGCAGCGGAGGCGCTCGTCGACCACGTCGCCGCGATCCAGTGGCGGTTCGTCGCCCTGGCCGCTCTCGTGCACGTGGTGAAGCTGGTCGTGCGGACTCGCGCCTGGCGGAACATCCTGGCCGCGGCGCATCCCGACGCGGTCGTCCGCTGGCGTACGGTGCTCGGCGCCTACGCGGCGGGGGTCGGCGTCAACGCGCTCGTGCCCGCCCGGGGGGGCGACCTGCTGAAGCTCTACCTCGTCAGGCGCGGGATCCCGGGCTCGGCGTACCCGACGCTCGGGGCGACTCTCGTCGTCGAGACGCTCTTCGACGCGGTCGTCGCAACAGGCCTTCTCCTCTGGGCGCTTTCGCTCGGCGTGCTCCCGGGGCTCGACGTGATCCCGCGGTTGCCGGACGTCGACTGGCTCTGGCTCTTCGAGCATCCACGGGCGGCGCTCGTGGTCGCCGGGGTCGCGCTCGTCGCGGCCTTCGCCGCGGGCGTCTGGGCGTCGACGCACATCCGCGCTTTCCGGGAGCGGGTCGCGAGCGGCTTCGCGATCCTCAGCCCGCCCCGTCGCTACCTGCGCGAGGTCGTCCCGTGGCAGGCACTCGATTGGGGTCTCCGGCTCGTGACCGTGTACCTGCTGCTGCTGGCCTTCGGCGTGCCGGCCTCGCTCCACAACGCCGCGCTTGTGCAGGTGACGCAGAGCCTCTCCACCGTGCTGCCGCTGACGCCGGCGGGGATCGGCACCGAGCAGGCACTCCTCGCCTACGTCTTCGCGGGCGTCGCGCCGGCCGCGGACGTGCTCAGCTTCAGCGTCGGCATGAAGCTGACGATCGTCGCGGTCAACGTCGGTGCGGGTGCGGTGGCGCTCCTCCTGATGCTGCGGACTCTTCGCTGGCGGCGGCTCGTGGAGCCAGCAGCCGAAGCACCGGAGGAACCAGGAGCGTCGTCGCCACCGACATCCCCACGATGACCGCGAACAGCTCGTCGTCGATCACGTTGGCGACCCGCCCGATGCCCGCGACGATGATCCCCACCTCGCCGCGCGGGACCATCCCCACGGCGATGAAGGCCGCCGGACCCCGCCCGAGGCTGAGCGCTCCGAGCCAGGCCCCCGCCAGCTTCGTCACGATCGCGAGCGCCGTTACGCCGCCGAGCAGGGCGAGGGCGCCGGGATCGGCGAGCGCGCCGAGGTCGAGCTCGATGCCGATGAACCCGAAGAAGAATGGCGGGAAGAAGGCGTAGAGAGGCGCCACTTCCTCCTCGATCGGGTGCTGCTCTTTCGTCTCGGCGACCATCATTCCGGCGAGGAAGGCGCCGATGATCGCGGCGAGGCCGATCTGGGCGGCGAGCGCCGCCAGGCCGAGGCACAGGATCACGGCGGGGAGGAGGGGCGACTCCGAAAACCGCGGCACGTGGAGGATCTGAGGCCGCCGGCGCATGAAGGCGGTGCCCCCGAGCGCGAAGAACGCGACGAAGGTGAGCGCGAGGGCGAGCACGACCAGCACCGAGCTCGCGTCCAGGCCTCCCTCGGCCGCGAGGCCTGCGGCGACGGCGAGCAGGATCATCGCGAGGATGTCGTCGACCACCGCGGCGCCGAGGATCGTCCGCCCGGCGCGCGTTCCCAGCAGCCCGAGGTCGACGAGCACGGCGGAGGTGATGCCGACGCTGGTCGCGACGAGCGCGGCTGCGATGAAGATGCTCGTCGCCGTGCTCTCGTCCAGCGCCACGCCCAGCCCGTAGCCGCCGCCGAAGGGGAGGACGACGCCGAGCAGCCCGACGAGCGCCGCCGGCCTGCCGACGGCCGCGAGTTCGGTGATCCGGGTCTCGAGCCCCACCCAGAAGAGCAGGAAGACGACCCCGAGCTCGGCGAAGACCTCGACCGCCTCGCCGGCGTGGACGAGGCCCAGGACCGAGGGGCCCACGATCACGCCCGCGAGGATCTCGCCGACGATCGCCGGCTGGCCGAGGCGGCGGAAGACCTCGTCGCCGATCTTCGTCGCCAGCAGGATGACGAAGAGGTCCGTGAGGACGCCGGCGACCTCCGCCGCGGCGAAGATCACGTCAGGAGTCGAGGCGCGAGAGGATCGTCCGGCAGAACTCGCCCTGGTCGAGCATGCCGACGAACCGCTCGTTCTCGACCACCGCGATCGCCCCCCACTCGCAGTGGAGGAAGCGCTCGGCCACGTGGGCTGCGCTGGCCTCGACGTCGACGCTCAGCGGCGAGCGCATGTGCTTCGCGACCGGATGGCCCCCCGCGATCTCCGCGCGCGCTGCGAGAGCGTCGAGGCCCTCCTGGAGGAACGCAGTGTGTCGCAGCTCCGTCAGGTAGCCCGGGAAGAGCCCGGCGAGCATGTCGTCCTGGGTGAAGAGCCCGACGACCCGGTCGGCCTCGTCAAGGACGGCGATCGCGGCCAGCCGATGGTGGGCCAGCGTGCGGGCGGCCTCGAGAAACGTGGCCCACTCGGGCACGGAGGCCCCGGTGACGGCGGCTGAGCGGAGCGAGGGCATCAGAGCTGGAAGAGCACCAGGTAGGCGGTTGCGATCAGTAGCGAGAGGACGGTAACCGGGATCCCGACGGCCGCGAAGCGGAGGAACGAGATCGGGCTCCCCGCCCGGTCGAGCACGCCGGTTGCGGCGACGTTCGCGGCGGCGGCGATCGCCGTCGCGTTGCCGCCGAAGCAGGCGCCGAGCGCGAGCGACCACCACAGGCCGTCGTCGAACTCCTCGCCGGCCTGGAGCTCCTGCACGACGGGGATCATCGCGGCGGTGAAGGGGATGTTGTCCACCATCGCCGACCCGGCTGCGGACCCCCAGAGCACGGCGAGCCCCTGGGCGACGCTGGAGTCGCCCGTCACGTCCGCCAGCCAGGTGGCGACGTCGGCGACGACCCCGCGGTGCTCGAGGCCGCCCACCATGACGAAGAGCCCGAGGAAGAAGAAGATCGTCGACCACTCGACCCCCTCGAGCGCCCGCTCGACGTCGTCGCTGGCGATGAGCAGCATCACGGTGGCGCCGGTGAGCGCCACCACGGCCGGCTCGACGTGGAACGTGCTGTGCAGGAAGAAGAACACGACCGTCCCGAGGAGGACGGCCAGGGTCCGCTTCACGTACGGGCTCTGGCGCATGTCCCGGCCCGGGTCGAGCTTCATCACCTCGGCCTGACGCTCGGGCTCGATCTCGAGCCCCCGGCGGAAGAGGAGGTAGAGCACGCCTGTGACGACGAACAGCGTCACGAAGGCCACCGGCGCGAGGTTGACGATGAAGTCGAGGAAGGAGAGCTCCCGGATCCGCGTGCCGATCATGATGTTCGGCGGGTCGCCGATCAACGTCGCCGTTCCGCCGACGTTGGAGGCCAGCACCTCGATGAGCACGAGGGGGATCGGCGAGACGCGTAGCAGGTCGGCCAGCAGCAGCGTGATCGGGACGATCAGGAGGATCGTCGTCAGGTTGTCGAGGAAGGCCGAGAGGACTCCCGTCACGAATGCGAGCAGGAACACCAGCCGGAGCGGGCTGCCGCGCGAGAGCTGGGCCACGCGCAGCGCCATGTACGTGAACACGCCGGTCCGTTCGGTCAGCGTGACGATCACCATCATCCCGACGAGGAGGCCGAGCGTGCTCCAGTCGACCGCCTCGATCGCGTGCTCCTGGTCGAGGACGCCGATCAGGACCATCAAGCCGGCGCCGACGAGGGCGACCTTGGTCCGGTGAGTCCACTCGAGCGCCACGACCGCGAGGGCCCCGACGAAGATCGCGACGGCGATGAGCTCCACGGCCGCCCGACTCTAACGAGGCCCCGGCCGAAACAGTTCCTTTACATTCCGCTGAACTCGGGCACACTGCGGAGGGGAATACTGCGACCACGGATGCGCCGCCTCCTGCTCATCGCCCTGCTCGCCTGCCTGGCCGTGCCCGCCGCGGCGGTCGCGCAGAAGCGCGCGCCCGGCGACGGCTCGCTCGTCGTCCGGAGCGGCGCCGGCTTCCTGCGCCTCGACATCACTGGGGCGGTGATCGGCCGGCTCGAGGCGGGCCAGGTGGAGATCGCCTCGCACAGGGTGGACGACTGCGACGACTGGGCCGTGTGGGGCGCCGACCGCGCTCGGATCAGGTCGAGGACCGGCGTGACGACGTGTACCTTCACGGTCTTCCTCCGCACCCCGCAGGCGATCAGGTTCCGGGTAGTGCTCGGCCCGGACGAGACGCTGACGATCCGCGGTGCCAGCAGCCTCTCCGTCTCCGCGGTGGGGCAGGGGTCCGGGTTCATCCGGGGCGCGGGTGCCGCGGACGGCGTCTACTCGCTGCACGCGGGCGCCTTCAGGTCGCTGCCCGACCTCGGGCTGGCGTTCAGCCTGGGCGCTACGCTTCCGTAACCGTGTCCGCAGGCGGCTCCCAGACCGTCCTGGTGGTCGAGGACGAGGCGTCGATCTCGTCCTTCATCTCGCTCTACCTCAAGAACTCGGGCTACGAGGTGCGGTCGGCCGCCACGGGCGCCGAGGCGATCCAGCAGCTCCAGGCGGGGTCGATCTCGCTGATCCTCCTCGACCTGATGCTGCCCGACGTCGACGGCATCGACCTCGCGCGGCGGCTGAGGCAGAAGTGGGACGTCCCGATCCTGATGCTCACCGCCCGCGACGAGGACGTCGACAAGATCATCGGCCTCGAGGTCGGCGCCGACGACTACATGACGAAGCCGTTCAACCCGCGCGAGCTCGTCGCGCGCGTCAAGGCGATCCTGCGTCGCTCCGCCCCCGAACGGCGGGAGCGCGAGGAGAAGGTGATGCGGCACGGCGACCTCGTGATCGACGCAGGTCGGCGCGAGGTGCGCGTCGGCGAGACCGAGGTGCAGCTCGCGCCGAAGGAGTTCGACCTGCTCTGGGAGCTGCTTGACCACAAGGGGCTCGTGCTCACGCGCGACCAACTGCTCGAGCGCGTCTGGGGCTACACGTTCGCCGGGGACACGCGGACGGTCGACGTCCACGTCCGCCAGCTCCGCCGCAAGCTCGGCGAGGCCTCGCCGATCGTGACCGTCTGGGGGGTCGGCTACAAGGTCGCGCCCAGCAAGGAGTCGGTCGGGGCCTAGCCGTCCCGTGGGCATGTTCCGGTCGCTCAGGTTCCGGCTGCCCGCCATCTTCCTGGTCGGCGTCGCCCTGTCGGTCGTCGTCGCCAGCCTGATCGCCGTCCGCCTCTTCCAGGAGCACGTCGAGGCGCAGACGCTCGAGGAGCTGACACGTGAGGCGCAGGGCCTGGCGCAGCTGTACTCGCGCCGGGCCGGCGGCATCCCGCTCTCCCGCGGCGACATCGAGCTGGCGACTGGCGACAGGCTCTTCTTCGCGCCGATCGCGCCGGACCTCGAGATCTTCTTCGAGGACGAGGCCCAGGAGGAGCAGATCGGCGAGTTGCCGACGCTGGGCTCGGACCTGATCGACCGGGCGATCCTCCAGGAGGGCGGGCTCGTGACGCTCGAGTTCGAGCCGCCGGGCGAGGACCGCCGCTTCCTCGCCGTCGCGCACCCGATCGACATCGGCGGCAGCGTCTTCGGGGCGCTCGTGGTGGCGAAGCCGAAGACGGAGATCCGCGCCCGCTGGTTCCCGCTCTTCCAGCGGCTCGCGCTTGCCTTCCTCGGTGGGATCGTCGTCGCCGGCGCGCTCGGCCTCTACTTCTCTCGCCGGATCACGCGGCCGATCCTGGCGCTCTCGCGGGCGGCGGACGAGGTCGCCGAGGGCCGCTACCAGGTCGACCTCCCGCCCGCGCGCGGTGGCGACGAGGTGGCTCACCTGTCCGAGCGGTTCAGCGACATGGCCGACCGGCTGCGGGAGACGGAGGAGCTCGAGCGGAGTTTCCTGATGAGCGTCTCGCACGAGCTCCGGACGCCGCTGACCGCGATCCGCGGGCACGTGGATGCACTCCGCGAGGGCGTCGTCGAGGATGCGGACGCCCGGGCCGACTCGCTCGACGTGATCGCCGCCGAGACGACGCGCCTCGAGCGCCTGGTCGGCGACGTCCTCGACCTCGCGAAGCTCGACGCCCACCGGTTCACCGTCCTGCGGGAGGAGGTCGACCTGCGTCGCCTCGTCGACCGCGCCTACGCGGCATTCGATACCGAGGCGAGGCGGCGCGCGATCGACTACGAGCAGATCGTCCGCGCCGAGCCGGTGATCACGTCCGACGGCGACCGCGTGCTCCAGATCATCTCCAATCTGCTCTCCAACGCCTTCCGCTGGACCCCCGACGGCGGCCGGATCGCCGTCGAGCTCGGCGCCTCGAACGGCGCAGTCCGGATCGCCGTCGAGGACAACGGCCCGGGCATCGCCCCGCAGCAGCAGGAGCGGATCTTCCGCGCCTTCTGGTCGCTGGACGGCCGCGGAACGGGGCTCGGGCTCGCGATCGCCCGCGAGCTGGCGGGCGCGCTCGGCGGCCGGATCGAGCTCGAGAGCGCGCTCGGGAAGGGCAGCCGCTTCGAGCTCGTGCTGCCGACCTTGGCCCCGCGGCCTCGCTAGGAGCGCGTGCTCACAGGGGCGATCCTCGCGTCGGCCGCGGCGCCGGCGCTCGTGCTGGCGCGCCTGGTCAGCGGTCGCTGGTGGGCCGCGGCGCTGGCGGCGGCCGCCTGCGTCGCGGTCCCCTGGATCCGGCTCGGCGAGCTCGGTCCCCGCGAGGCGGCCGCCTACGCTGCCTTCGTCCTGGCGCTGCTCGCGCTCTACCGGGCCGTCGCGGCTCCGAGCTCCGTCAACGACGCGGTCGCGCTCGGCGCCATCGCGCTCGCGTCGCTCGCCCACGGCCAGCTCGTCCTCCTGCTCGCCGCGCTGCCCGCGGCGTTGTTCCTGCGCGAGGGCGTGGAGGCGTTTCCCCGGCACCGGCTGCTCGCCGCGGTGTACGCCGTGCTCGTCGGGGTCGCGTTCCTGGCGCTCGCGGGCGTGGTCGACCAGGCGCTCGGCTGGAAGTGGCGCATCGTCCGGGAGTCCGTTCAGACCGCGGTCGTGCGAGCGACGGTAGAGCACGCCGCGTCGCTCGCGTGGTCGCTCGCGGTCGTGCCGCTCCTCGTCGCGGTCGGGTGGCTCCTCGCCCGGGGGCGGCGCGACGCGTTCGCCGCGCTCGGCCTCGCAGTGCTTGCCCTCGTCCTCCTCGCGGCGTCCGGGATGGACGTCCTGTTCGCCGGCGGCCAGGTGCGCGAGCGCTACCTCGTCTACGCCGTGCCGGTCGTCGCGGTCGCGCTCGCCGGCGCCGTCGCCCCGTTGCACCGGCCGCGGTGGTCGGCGCCCGCCGCCGTGCTCGCCTGGCTCGGGCTGGGGCTCGGGCTCTCGAGGGTCACCGGGCGGATCAACGACTGGTTCGTGATGACCGACGAGCTGTTCTACGAGCGGCTGGCGATCAGCGTCGCGCGCACCGGCTCGCCGCTGCCGCGCGTCCGCGGCGAGCTGATCGACAGCTTCAACCAGCTCTACCCGGTCCTGATCGCGCCGGCGTACGCGCGCGGTCTCGTCCCGGACTCGCTGCACGAGGCGCACGTCCTCAACGCCTTCCTGATGACCTCGACGCTCGTGCCGGCCTACCTGCTCACGCGCTCGGTCACAGGTCGTGCCGACCTCGCGCTCGGCGTCGGCGTCCTCGCCGTCGTCGTCCCGTGGCTGACCCTGTCGTCCTTCCTGCTGACGGAGGTGGCCGCCTACCCGGCATTCGCCTGGGCGGTCTACGCGCTCTACCGCGCGGCCGCGTTCCCGCGTCCGCTGAACGACGCGCTCACCCTCGCCGGGATCGCGCTCGCGGCCGTCGCGCGCGTCCAGTTCCTCGTGCTCCTGGCCGTCCTGCCCGTCGCGCTGCTCCTCCACGACGGCCGGCATGCGCTCGCCAGGCATCGGCTGCTCGCCGCCGCGTATGCCGCGATGGCGCTCGGCGCCGTCGCCCTCGCGGCGACCGGGGAAGTCGCGCGCGTCCTCGGGACGTACGGGCAGACGGCGCAAGGGGCCTTCCCGCCGGGGCTGCCACGAGCCTTCCTCGAGCACGCCGCCGCGGGGCTGGCCCTGCCGCTCGCGATCCTCCCTTTCCTCGTTGCCGCCGCCTGGCTGCTCGCCGCGCTCGCCCGCCCGGGCGACGGACGGCAGCACGCGTTCGCGTCGGTGGCGCTCGTGACCGTCGTCGTCGTCCTCCTGCAGGTGGCGTCGTTCGACGAGCGCTTCGGAGGGAGGATGGTCCGCGACCGCTACCTCTTCTACCTCGTGCCCGTACTCCTGGCCGCCCTGGCCTGTGCGCTCGTGGCACCGCGTTGGCCCCCCTGGTGGTCGCTCGCCGCGCCGACCGCGGTCGTGATCGCCGGCTTCGCGCTCTACGAGCTGCCCCGTTTCGAGCGGCTGAGCGTGGACTCGCCCGTCGCCGTCGTCCACGACCGCCTCCTCGACCTCGGGGGTTCCGTTGGCGGCGCACAGGCGGGCCTCGTGCTGCTGACGGTCGTGCTCGTCCTGCTGTTCGTGCAGGGAGCGGCACTCCTCCCGCGCGCCGCGGTGGCTGCCGTCATCGCCGGGCTCGCCGCCGCGGCCCTCCCCGCCCAGGCCGGGAGCGGGTTCTCGCGGCTGTTCGCGCTTCCCGGCACGAGCGGCCGGGCCCTGACGCACGACCAGGCGGGCGTCTTCAACTGGGTCGACCGCGCGGTCGGTCCCGACGCCGACGCAACGATGGTCCCCTACCCGCACCTGTCCGGCGACTACTGGGCGACGGTCGCCTTCTGGTGGGACCTCGAGTTCTGGAACAAGTCCGTCGTTCGCGCCGCCTACCTGGAGGAGGCGTTCTCCGCGACGCCGCCCACCTTTGCCCACGTCGCCGTGGCTTGGGACGAGCGCGGTCGGCTCGCCTCCTCACCGACCCGCTACGTGGCGCAGTTCAGCCGCGATGTCCGGTTCCGGATCGCCGGGGAGGTCGTCTGGAACGAGCGCGAGACGCAGCTGATCGACGCCGGGGAGGAGTGGCGGCTCGCATGGGCGACGAGCGGCCTCTACGAGGACGGCTGGACGAGTCCGGACACGGAGGTCCGCGTGACCGTGTTCCCCGAGCAGGGCCAAGACGGTCCGCTGACGCGGCTCGTGAGCCTGGTCCTGCGGCCACCCGGCCAAGACCGGGGCGCTCGCCTGTCGTCTGGGCTCGGCGAGGCGTCCGCCACGCTCCGTGACGAGACCGGCGTCCTGCAGGTGCCCGTCTGCGTGCGCCCGGGGGCCCCCGGCGAGGCGCTGCTGAGGGTCGAGGGCGCGGGCCCGATCGAGGGGAACCCCGTCAACGCGGAGATCTTCTCCCGGCCGCGCCTCGGCGGCGTTCAGGTGCGCGAGCTCTCGGTGGCCGGGGAGTCGCGCGCGGGCTGCTAGCCCCGGCGCTCTTCCATCCGGTAGACCGTGGCGGGCGGCGCGTTGAGCGCGGTCTCGATCCGCGCGAGCCGGTCGTCGACTCCCCGCCAGCCGGAGGCGACGAGGTCGACGAGGAGCGCCAGGTCGTCGACACGCGCGTGGCGCTCGGCGAGGAGGTCGCCCTCCAGCCGCTCGAGACGGCGGATCACCTGGCTCATCAGGCCGCGCACCTCGGCCAGGTGCCGGCCGCTGGGGCGGAAGTGCTCCCGCAGACCGTCCTGCACCGCTCCCGGCAGCCCCTCCTGGAGCTCCGCCGTCGTCTGGGCGAGAGCTTCGATCTGCTCTCGGGCCCGCTCCAGAGCGGCCTCGAGCTCGGCCGGCCCGGCCCGCCCCTCCGCGGCTCGCTCGAGTCGCTCCTGCACACGCGCCAGCACTGTCTCGTCCACGACGCCAAGACTACTCTCGTCACCGGACGAATGCGCATCCACGAGCTCGACTACGACCTGCCGCCGGAGCTGGTCGCGCAGCACCCGACCGAGCGGCGCGACGAGTCCCGCCTGCTCGTCTTCGACCGGGGAAGCGGCG
The DNA here is from genome assembly GCA_014534295.1 of Thermoleophilia bacterium. Taxonomy (GTDB): domain Bacteria; phylum Actinomycetota; class Thermoleophilia; order Gaiellales; family Gaiellaceae; genus JACVRU01. The sequence continues at coordinate 19,005 of JACVRU010000005.1, forward strand.
AGGTCCGCCACCGCGTCTTCGCGGAGCTGCCGGAGGAGCTGCGGGCCGGCACGCTCACGGTCGTCAACGACACCCGGGTGGTGCCGGCGCGAATCAGGCTGGAGCGGCCGCGAGGCGAGGTGCTGCTCCTCGAGCGCGTGGGCGAGGGCACGTGGGAGGCGCTCGCACGGCCGACCCAGAGGCTGCGGGCGGGGCGGCGCTACGGCCCGGTCGAGCTGGTCGAGCATCTCGGCGAGGGCCGCTGGCTCGTCCGGCTCGAGGGCGGGCCCGGAGGCGTCGGAGAGTGGGGCGAGACGCCGCTGCCGCCGTACATCACGGAGCCGCTCGCCGATCCCGGCCGGTACCAGACCGTGTACGCACGGGAGCCCGGCTCCGCGGCCGCCCCGACCGCAGGGCTCCACTTCACGCCGGCACTGCTCGACCGGCTCGACGTCGAGCGCGTCACCCTCCACGTCGGACTCGACACGTTCCGACCCCTCGCGGTCGACGACCTCTCCGACCACGAGCTCCACGGCGAGCGTTACGAGGTCGCTCCCGCGGCCTGGGAGCGGATCGCCGCCGCCGAGCGCGTGCTTGCCGTCGGCACGACGACCGTCCGCGTCCTCGAGACGGCCGCAAGTAACAGAGTGTTACGAGGAAGGACGCGACTGTTCGTGACGCCCGGCTTCGCCTTCCGGCGCGTCGACCACCTGCTGACGAACTTCCACCTGCCGCGCTCGACGCTGCTCGCGCTCGTGATGGCGTTCGCCGGGGTCGAGGAGACGCGCCGCCTCTACCGGCTCGCCGTCGAGGAGCGCTACCGCTTCTATTCCTTCGGCGACGCCATGCTCGTCCTCTGAGGCCGTGTTGGGGACTGTTCCCTGACACGGCCCTAAGCGACACTCTGCAGGCATGAGCCACTTCGCGGTCACGGCGACGGACGGAGAGGCGCGGGCGGGCCTGCTCCGGACGCCGCACGGCGAGGTGCCGACGCCCGCCTTCATGCCCGTCGGCACGAAGGCCACGGTGAAGACCCTCGACCCGGACGAGCTGCGCTCCCTCGGGGCTGGCATCCTGCTCGGCAACACGTATCACCTCCACTTCCGCCCCGGCGACGAACTGATCGCCGAGCTGGGCGGCCTGCACCGGTTCATGGGCTGGCAGGGGCCGATCCTGACCGACTCGGGGGGCTACCAGGTCTTCTCGCTGCGCGACACGATCCTCGCCGTCGACGACGAGGGGGTCACCTTCCGCTCGGTGTACGACGGCGCCGCCGCGCGCTTCACCCCTGAGACGGCCGCGGCGATCCAGGCGAACCTCGGCTCGGACGTGGCGATGTGCCTCGACATCTGCCCGCCCGCCGACTCGACCCTCGCCGAGCACGAGGAGGCCGTGCGGCTCACGACCGCGTGGGCGACGCGCCAGCGCGCGGCCCCGCGGGCTGCCGGCCAGCTCCTGTTCGGGATCGCGCAGGGCGGGATCGACCGCGGCCTCCGGACGCGCTCGATCGAGGACCTGGCCACGCTCGGCTTCGACGGGCACGCGCTCGGCGGCCTCGCCGTCGGCGAGTCCCGCGACGAGATGTTCGACGCCGTCGCGTGGTCGGCTCCGCTGCTCCCCGCGGACCGCCCCCGCTACTTCATGGGGATCGGCGACCCGGAGGGGATCCTCGGCGTGATCGAGCGCGGGATCGACATGTTCGACTGCGTGCTGCCGACGCGCACGGCCCGCACGGGCTCGGCCCTGACGTGGGAGGGCCGCCTCAACCTCCGCAACGCCCGCTTCGCACGCGACCCGCGCCCGCTCGACGTGGGTTGCTCCTGCCCCGCGTGCGACCGGTTCTCGCGCGCCTACGTCCGGCATCTCGTGAACCAGGACGAGATCCTTGGGTTACGCTTGCTCACCCTGCACAACCTCCGCTTCGTCCTCGACCTCACCGCGGGCGCGCGGGCCGCGATCGAGCGGGGGGAGCTCGCCTCCTACGCCGCCGACGCGCTCGCCCGCCTGGCGGCAACGGAGACCACATGGACTTCCTGATCATCCTGCTCTTCGGCTTCGCGATCATGTGGCTGCTGATCGTCATGCCGCAGCGCCGCCGTCAGCGGGCGCACCAGGAGCTCGTCGGGAACCTGCGGCCCGGCGACTACGTGCTCACCGTCGGCGGCATGTACGGCACCGTGAACGAGATCGGGGAGGACGACATCGGGCTCGAGGTCTCCCCGGACGTCGAGGTGCGCGTGGCGAAGCGCTCCGTCGCCTCGGTCGTCCCCCCGGACCAGATCGAGGAGATCGAGATCGGGGAGGATCCGATCGTGGGGGACCGCGGCTAACCTACCCGCGGCCCCGTGTCGTCCGAGCGCCGCAACCATCTCATCCTCGTCGCGCTGATCCTGGTCGCGCTGATCGGCGCGGCCGCAATCGCGCTGCCGTGGTCGCCGGCGCAGCGGAAGCCGGTGCTCGGGCTCGACCTGCAGGGTGGCCTCGAGGTCGTCCTGAAGGCCGTCCCGGAGCGCGGCGAGACGCTCGAGCAGGCGGATCTCGACCGCTCGGTCGAGATCATCCGCAGCCGGGTCGACAAGATCGGCGTCGCCGAGCCGGAGATCCGCACGCAGGGCAGCGACCAGATCGCCGTCGAGCTCCCCGGCGTGCGGAACGCCGACCAGGCGCGCCAGGTGATCGGCCAGACGGCGCAGCTCGAGCTGTACGACCTCCAGCCCGCCTTGGTCGGCCCGTCGAGCGCCGGCCCGCAGGGCTTCCCGGCCCAGCCGCCGTCGCGGCTGTACGACCTCCTCTCGGCGGCGGCGACCCAGTCGCTCGTCCGCGAGAACGGCGCCGAGGCCTACTACCTCTTCCTGGAGGAGGACAAGCGGCTGCTGGCCGGGCCGCTGCCGACGCGCGAGGCGCTGCTGGCGACGGACGCGGCGCAGGAAGCCGGCGCGGCGGAGGGGGATGTGCCGGACGAGCTGAAGGTCTTCGCCGTCCCCTCGGGGACGGTCGTGATCACGTGCGGCACCCGAGGCGACTTCTGCCCCGGCGTCGGTGAGGTCTTCGGCAACCAGCGCCATTACTATCTCTTCAAGCACGACCCGGACGCCGAGCAGCCCGTGCCCCAGATGCGCGGCGACGACCTGGAACTCTCGGGCACGCGGGCGGACTTCGACCCGACGACGAGCGAGCCGATCGTGCTCATGCAGTTCACCGACGCGGGTGCGCGGAAGTTCCACGAGATCACCCGGGCCGAGGCGCAGCGCGGCCGCAACCTCTACAGCATCTCCGGCGGCCAGGGCGACCCGCGGAACTACAACCAGAACTTCGCGATCGTCCTCGACCGCGAGCTGATCACCGCCCCGTCGATCGACTTCCAGCAGTACCCGGACGGCATCCCGGGCAACAACGGCGCCCAGATCACCGGCATCGGCTCGCTGGAGGAGGCACAGCAGATCGCGCTCGTCCTCCAGACCGGCGCCCTGCCGGTCCGGTTCGCGACCCAGTCCGAGACGCAGATCTCGGCGACGCTCGGCGAGGACTCGCTCCGCCAGGCAGCCAAGGCAGCGGCCGCCGGCCTGATCGTCGTCGCCCTGTTCCTGCTCACCCTCTACCGCTTCCTCGGCCTCGTCGCAGTGATCGGGCTCGGGATCTACTCGATGTTCGTGTACGCGGCGATCCTGCTCTTCAACGTGACGCTGACGCTGCCCGGCTTCGCCGGCCTCGTGCTCACGATCGGCATCGCGGCCGACGCCAACATCGTCATCTTCGAACGCATCAAGGAGGAGTTCCGCGCGGGCAAGTCGATCCGAGCGGCGATCGCCACGGGCTACCAGCGGGGGTTCCACACGATCGTCGACGCGAACGCTGTGACGGCGATCACCGCGGTGATCCTGTTCGTGCTCGCGACCGCCGGGGTGAAGGGCTTCGCGCTGATGCTGCTGGTCGGGATCGTCATCTCGATGATCACCGCGATCTTCGCGACCCGCGCGATGCTCGGGCTCCTGAGCGGCTTCCGCTGGTTCAACAGCCCCCGCTTCCTGGGCGCGCACGGGCAGCAGCGCGCGAAGTGGATGGAGATCGACTTCGTCGGCAAGCGGCGCATCTGGTACACGATCTCGATCGTCGCCATCGTCGCGAGCTGCCTCGCGCTCAGCTTCAAGGGGCTGAACCTCGGCATCGACTTCCGCGGCGGGACGCAGCTCTCGTTCTCGACCTCGGAGCCGACCCGGGTCGGCGAGGTCCGGACGGCCGCCGGGGAGCTCGGGTTCGGGGAGGCGCAGATCCGGGGGATCGGCTCGCAGGTCTCCGGCGGGTACCGCGAGTTCCAGATCCGCACGGAAGCCCTCGAGGGGGCGGAGGCCACGCAGCTCCGGCAGGCGCTCGAGCAGGACGTGCGCGCGCAGGACTTCGGGACGACGACCGTCTCGGCCAGCTTCGGCTCGCAGATCGCGAAGAGCGCGATCTACGCGATCCTCTTCTCCCTGCTCCTGATCACGCTCTACATCTGGATCAGGTTCGAGTGGAAGTTCTCGCTGCCCGTGATGCGGGCGATCTTCCACGACATCATCATCACGCTCGGGATCTACGCGCTCACCGGGCGCCAGATGACGAGTGCCACGGTCGCCGCGCTCCTGACGATCCTCGGCTACTCGATCTACGACACGATCATCGTCTTCGACCGGGTGCGCGAGAACATCCCGCTGATGCGGCGCGCGCCGATCGAGCAGATCGTGAACACGTCGCTGTGGGAGGTCATGCGCCGCTCGCTCGCGACGACGTTCAGCACGCTGTTGCCGGTGGGGGCCCTCTTCTTCTTCGGCGGGGAGACGCTGAAGGACTTCGCCTTCGCGCTGATGGTCGGGATCGGCACCGGCGCGTACGGGTCGATCTTCATCGCAGCTCCGCTGCTGGCGACGCTGAAGCGGCGCGAGCCGGAGTTCGCACGGAGGAGCGAGACCGTGGCCGGCAAGGACGCCGAGGTCGAGGCGGCCGAGATCCCGGGCGAGCCGGTGACCGTCGGCGGCGACGGCGGCGGGCCGGCCGCGGCCGTGCCCCTGCCCGCCGAGAAGGCGGCCTCGAAGCGCGAGCGGCGTCGTCAGCGGCGTCGCACCAGGCCCCATGGCCGAGCCCGCTGACGCGGGCTCCGTCCGCGACACTGCCGAGCGCCTCGCGCTCGCGGCGGTCGGCGCGGTCGCGCTGACGGGGGAACGGGCCGAGGAGCTCGTCGAGGAGCTCGCCCGGCGCGGAGGCATGCGCGCCGACGACGCGCGCGAGCTCGTCGGCGACCTCACCGGCCGCTGGCGGGGCGACGCGCAGCGAATGGGCGAGCGCGCCGGCGTGACGCTGGCGGGGATGTTCCGCGAGCTGGGCCTCGTCACGCGGGCCGAGTGGGAGGAGCTCGAGCTCCGCCTCGCGCAGCTCGAGCACCGGCTCAGGCTCCTGGAAGAGGACTAGCTCGGCGAGCGTGCAAGACTGAAGCCCTGATGGCGCAGCAGGGAACGCGCAACCTGCGCCGGATCACGGAGATCGCCCAGGTCGCGGTCCGGCACGGGTTCGGGTACTTCTTCGAGAGCCACCGGCTCACCGACCTGATCCCCTGGCACGAGCGTCCGCTCGACGCCGAGGGCGAGGCAATCTCGCAGCGCGGCGCCCATCTGCGGGAGCTGCTGGACGAGCTCGGCCCGACCTTCGTCAAGTTCGGCCAGCTGCTCTCGATGCGGCCCGACGTCCTGCCGCCGGACATCATCGCGGAGCTCCGCGCGCTCCAGGACGACGTCCGCCCGTTCCAGTTCGCCGACGTCGAGCGCGTCGTCCACGAGGAGCTCGAGCTCTCGATCGAGCAGCTGTTCAGCGAGTTCGACGAGGTGCCGATCGCGGCCGCCTCGATCGGCCAGGTGCACCGCGCCGTCCTCCCGAACGGGCGCAACGTCGCGGTCAAGGTGCAGCGGCCGGACGCCCCGCGGCAGATCGAGGCCGACCTGTCGCTGATGGAGCAGGCCGCGCGGCTCGTCCGCGAGCGCGTCCGCGCGCTCGACTTCGTCGATGCGCGCGAGCTGGTCGACGAGTTCGCGCGCTCGATCCGCCAGGAGCTCGACTACCGGCTCGAGGCGCGGAACGCCGAGCGCTTCCACCGCAACTTCGCCGGCCACCCGCACGTTCGCGTGCCGCGCGTCTACTGGAGCTACACGCGCGCGCGGGTGCTGACGCTCGAGTACCTCGAGGGCATCCAGCTCGCCGACCTGCCGCACGAGGTCTTCTCCCTCGAGGAGCGCGCCCGGCTGGCGACGGCCTTGACCGAAGCCTGGATGACGATGATCTTCCGCCACGGGTTCTTCCACGCCGATCCACACCCGGCCAACATCCTCGTCTTCGGGCCCGACCAGTTCGGGCTCGTCGACTTCGGCCTCGCCGGGACGCTCACGGACGACGACGTCACGAAGGCGACGCGGCTCTTCGTCGACGCGGCGAGCGAGAACGTCGACCTGCTCCCCAAACGGCTCGCCGACCTCGGCGTCCGCTGCCCGAAGGAGAACCAGGAGCGCTTCCAGTCGGAGCTGCGCGAGCTCTACTACCGTTACTACGGCGCGACGCTGCGCGAGATCGACCCGATCCAGGTGATCCGGGAGGTCTTCCAACTGATCTACTCGAACAGCCTGCGGCTGCCAACCCGATTCCTCCTCCTGGACCGGGCGATCGCGACGCTCGGCTCCGTCAGCATCGAGCTCTACCCTGACTTCAACGTCTTCGAGGTGGCGCGGCCCTTCGCCCGGCGGCTGCTCGCGGGGCGGTACACGCCGGCGCGGATCGTGTCCCGAGCGCGGCGCGAGTCGTACAACCTCGCCCGAATCGCGCTCGAAACCCCGTACCAGATCCACGACGTGCTCGAGGAGCTGCGGGACGGCCAGATGGAGGTCGGCTTCGTCCACAAGGGCCTCGACGAGTTCATGCGGAAGATGTCGATCGCCTTCAACCGCCTCGTCGTCGCACTGGTGGTGACGGGCGGGCTGATCGGGTCGAGCCTGATCGGGATCTTCGCCGAGCAGGGGCCCCAGCTGTTCGGGATTCACTTCATCTCCGTGATCGGATTCGCGCTCTCGACGGTGCTCGGAGCCTGGCTCCTCTGGGCGGTCGTCCGCTCCGGCCGCCTCTAGGGCCGGAGCACCTCGTTCGCGCCGCTGACGATGAGGCCGGGGCGGGGGCCGCCGGCCACCGCATAGACGTCGCCGCCGAGCGCGACGACGCCGAGGCCGTGGCGGGGCGTCGGCAGGTCCGGGAGACGGCGCCAGCGACGCAGCGCGACGTCGAACCGGTAGACGCGCCGGATCGTGCCGGCCGGCCCCTCTCCGCCCACGGAGACGATCGCGCCCGGGAGGACCGCGGCGCCGGTGCCGCCGCGCGCCTGGGGCAGCGGCGGCTCGGCCCGCCAGCGTCGCCCGCCCGCCGCCAGCGACTGCACGGTGGTCAGGTTCGAGTCGAGCCCGCCCAGGCGGCCGCCGATCGCGTAGACGCGCCCGCCGACGGCCGCCGCAGCGAGGTGCTCGCGCCTCCGCGGGCCCGGCAGTACCGACCAGCGTCCGCGCCGGAGGTCGAAGGCGAGTGCGCTCCTCGCCAGGCCGCGGGGGCCGACGCCGCCGACCACGTAGAGCCTGCCGCCGGCGACCGCGGCGGCGGCCGCCCCGCGTGGATACGGCATCGGCGGGAGCACGCGCCAGCGGCCGCGCTCGAGCACCCAGGCAGTCCGTTGGGGCCCGAGGCCGGGTGAGTAGCCGCCCAGGACGTAGATCCGGCCGCGGTCGGAAGCGGCGGCGGCATGGTTGACCGCACGCGGCAGGTCCGGCAGGCTCCGCCACGCAGCGGTCGCCGGGTCGTACACGTCCACCCGGCTCGACGTCGAGCCGTCCGCGAGGAACCCGCCGGCTACGACGATC
>JACVRU010000027.1 GCA_014534295.1 Thermoleophilia bacterium
GCTCGAGCTGGACCCCGCTGACGTCGAGCAAGTGCGCCGCATCGCGCAGGCACCCGTGTCGCTCGAGAAGCCCGTCGGCGACGAGGACGAGTCCGAGTTCGGGCACTTCCTCACCGACGAGACGCAGCCGCTGCCGGACGAGGCCGCCGAGACGAACCTCCGCAAGGAGACGCTCTTCAGGATCCTCGGCACGCTGTCGTCGCGGGAGCGCCAGGTGCTCGAGCTGCGCTACGGGCTCGACGGGCAGACCCCAAGGACCCTCGACGAGGTCGGCCGCGAATTCAACGTCACGCGCGAGCGGATCCGGCAGATCGAGAACCAGAGCCTGAAGAAGCTTCGCGCGCTCGCGGAGGCCCTGGCGCTTCGGGACGTCGCGGCCTAGCGCGTAGACTCAGCCGCCGTGGACCAGGCCTGGCTCCAGGAGGTCTCCGAGTGGCTGCGCATCCCGAGCGTCAGCGCCGACCCGGCCCACGGGGACGACGTCCTGCGCGCCGGAGAGTGGCTCTGCGAGCGCGTTCGGGCGGCCGGGGGCGAGTGCGAGCTCGTCGACTGGCACGGTCAGCCGCTCGCCGTCGGCGAGCTGCGGGCGAGCGTGGGGGCCGAGCGCGCGCCGCCCGTCCTCTGCTACGGCCACTTCGACGTCCAGCCGCCGGCCCCGCTCGAGCTCTGGGAGACGCCGCCGTTCGAGCCGACCGTCCGCGGGGAGTGGCTCTACGCGCGCGGGGTCGCCGACGACAAGGGTCAGCTCTTCCTGCTCCTGAAGGCGGCGGAGCTGCTCGCCCGGGACGGCGCGCTGCCGGTCAACGTCCGGTTCGCCTGCGACGGCGAGGAGGAGACGGGCGGCCAGTCGATCGTCGAGTTCCTGCGGGCGGACGATCGGTACGCCGACGCCTGCGTGATCTTCGACTCGGACATGATCGCTCGAGGGCGCCCGGCCTTCAACGTCGCCACGCGCGGCCTCTGCTACTTCCACGTGCGGGTGCGGACGGGCGCGCGGGACCTCCACTCCGGGATGTACGGCGGAGCCGCGCTGAACGCGGTGCACGTGCTCGGGCAGGTGCTCGCGGCGGTGCAGCCGGTCGACGGGCGCGTCCCGGAGCCGCTGCGGGCCGGGATCGCGCAGCCGACCAAGGAGGAGCTCGGGAGCTGGCGGGAACTGCCCGCCGGCGCGGACGAGCTCGCCGGCCAGGGGGCGCGGCCGCTCGACGCCCGGGCCGAGGAGGAGTTCTACGTGCGCACCTGGGCGGAGCCGGCGGTCGACGTCCACGGGGTCGAGGGCGGGTCGCCGCAGCTCCAGAAGACGGTGCTCCCGATCATGGCCGAGGCGAACGTCTCGATCCGCCTCGCTCCGGGTCAGGAGCCGCAGGCGATCGCCGAGGCGTTCCAGCGGCTCCTCCGCGAGGCGGCGCCGGAGGGGGCGGAGGTCGACGTCGAGCTCTGGTCCTGGAGCGAGCCGGGCCTGGTCGATCCCGACGCGCCCGCCATCCAGCTGGGGCTCGAGGCGTTCGAGCGGGCGCTCGGGGCGCGGCCGCTGCTGATCCGCTCCGGCGGCACGCTGCCCATCGTGCCGGCGCTGCAGGCCAAGGGCATCCCGACCGTGGTGACGGGCTTCGCGCTGCCGGAGTCGAACGTCCACTCGCCGAACGAGCGGTTGCTCGTCGAGTACGTCCCGCTCGGCGTCGACGCCGCGCGCGAGCTCTTCACGGCCTGGGCCTCGCTGCGTTGACGGCGCCTCGACGGGGTCAGACCCCGTGACGGAACTGTGACGGGCTTGGCCCTCAGGCGTGAACGGCGTGGGTGTGGCGGAGCCAGTCGCGTCCGAACTCCCGCATCGCGTCGATGCAGGGGAGCAGCGCCTCGCCCTTCCCCGTCAGCTCGTACTCGACGCGGGGCGGCCGCTCCGGGTAGCTGTGCCGCTCGAGGATCCCCTCCTGCTCGAGCGCCCGGAGCCGCTCCGAGAGCGTCCGCGGGCTGATCCCGACGCAGGAGTGCTCGATCTGGGAGAAGCGCCGCGGCCCCTCGGAGAGCTCGTGGACGATCAAGGCCGTCCACTTGGTGCCGAGGATCTCGGCGCACGCGGCCACGGAGCAGCTCTCGGCGTCGTGGACGGGACCCATCGTGCGCATCGCACCAGTCATGTTACTCCCGCGCCCCCGCTACTCCCAGGGCGGCGGGTTCCAGACCCAGCAGCCGCCGACCATCGTCGCGACCACCTGCGTGCTCTCGAGGTCGTCGAACGGGTCGCGATCGAGGACGACGAGGTCGGCGAGGTAGCCCGGCAGGAGCCGGCCGCGGCGGCGCTCGTCCCGGGAGAGGACGGCCGGGTTGACGCAGGTCGCCCTGAGCGCCTCGTCGAGCGTGAGCGCCTGCTCGGGGTGCCAGTCCCGGAGCACGCCGGCGCGGATGCCCGCGAGCGGGTCGAGCTCCTCGATCGGCGCATCCGAGCCGTTCGCCACGAGCGCCCCCGCGTCCCAGAGCGATCGGTACGCATAGGCGCGGTGCGTCATCCCCGCCCACAGCCGGTCGGCGAGCTCGCGGTCGGAGGGAGCGTGGCTGAACTGGACGGAGGCCGCGACCCCGAGGGCCGCGAACCGGAGCACGTCCTCCTCCGCCAGCAGCTGCGCGTGCTCGATCCGCGGGCGCAGGCCGCGGGGCCGCCACGCTGTCTCCGTCCGCTCGAACGCGTCGAGCGCCTCCCGGTTGGCGAGGTCGCCGATCGCGTGCACGGCGACGGGCCAGCCCGAGCGGGCCGCCCTCGCGACGAGGTCAGCGAGCTCCTCGCCGCTCGTGATCTCCACCCCGGAGCCGTCGAGCAGCCTCGCCGTGCCGGAGCCGAGCGTCCCGTCCATGAACGCCTTCAGGTAGCCGAGCCGGAGGAAGCTGTCGCCGAGGCCCGACGTGAGGCCCAGCGCCGCGAGCTCGGCCAGCCGTTCGTGCGGCAGCGACTGCCAGACGCGGAGCGTGAGCGCGCCCTCCGCGTGCAGCCGCTGGAAGAAGCGGAGCGCGCCGATCCAGCCGTCCTTGTCGTGTACGGCCGTGACACCGCGGGACGCGGCCACCCTCAGCCCCTCGCGCATCGCGTCGACGTACTCCTCGTCGGAGGTCTCGACGGCGGTGTCGCGGAACCGCCACGCCGACTCCTCACGTAGCACGCCCTTGTCCAGCTCGACCACGCCGCCGGGCACGTGGAGGTCACCGCCGGCCCGCGCCAGCGCGGCCGAGTTGACCCAGAGCGAGTGCGAGTCGTGCGAGAGCAGCGCCGTCGGCACGTCGCCAGTGGCGGCGTCGAGGGCCGCCCGGTCCGGCTCGAGAGGCGGCCGCCAGCCGCGGCCCCGGAGCCAGCCGTCGGAGGCCACCCCGGAGAGGGCCTCCCGGACGCGGTCGAGCGCCTCCTCGACCGTGCGCACGCCTTCGAGCCGTAGCTCCCGGCGGGCGAGCGCCCAGGTCGGGAAGTGGACGTGCGCGTCGGTGAACCCGGGCAGGACGCAGCGCCCGCCCAGGTCGATCACTTCGGGCGTCGGGAGCGCCGTCTCGTGAGTGCCGACTCCCCCGGCGACGCGGTCGCCGGCGATCGCCAGCGCCGACGCGACCGGCAGGCTCGGGTCGAGCGTGCGGATCGTGCCGTGCTCGAGGATCACGGTGCCAGACTGTAGAGGTGCGCACCGTCGCCAGCGTCCTCGCGGTCGGCGCGGTCGTGGCCGTCGCGCTCGCGGCCGCTCTCGACGTGCTCCGGCCCGGCCCGGAGCGGCTGCCGACCGACCTCGCCGGCGAGCTGGTCTACAGCGAGGAGGACTGCAGCCGGCACGCGCTCCGGCTGCCGAGTCTCGTTCGCCGCGACTTCCTCACGGTCGGCTGCGGCGTCTTCACCCGTCGCGACAACCTCGGAGTGCAGGACGGCGTCGTTGCCTGGTTCGCCTATCCCGCCCCGGGCGGGACGACGACGCTGCTTCGCAACGCCGACGTCCGGGAGGTGGCCTGGCTGGGCGGGCGGCGGTTCGCCGCGTCGCTCGCCGGCGGGCGCCTCACGGTCTGGGAAGGGGACTCGCTGCTGGGCGTCGCCGCCACCGGCCCGTACCGCGGCCTGCGGGCGAGCCCGAGCAGGCGCTGGTTCGCGGCTGCCGCTGGCGACGAGCTCGCCGTCTTCGACCGGGCCGGACGCCGGCTCTGGACTCGGCCGGGCCACGCCGTCGCCTGGTCCCCCGACGAGCGCTACGCCGCCGTGGCCGGGGTGCGGGAGGTCGCGATCGTCCCGGCGGCGGGCGGCGAGCCGGTCGCGAAGATCCCCCTTTCGGCGGCGGACGTCGATTGGCGCCAGGGCTAGGCTGCCGCCGTGCACCGCCTGCGGGTCCTCCTCGTCGCCGCCTCCGTCTCGCTCGCCATCGCCTCTCCGGCGGCGGCGGACGTCGTCCTCGCCCAGGACGGGCATGGACGGACGATCACCTTCGACGTGCAGACGGCCGACGTGAACACGAGCTGGTACGCGTCGATCCTGTCGGCCGCGTACCACGGGGACGAGATCTCGCGCGTCACGATCAGGATCATGGCCCCCGCCGAGATCGCCGGCGTGTGCGGAAGCGGCGCCGCGGCCTGCTACTCGCAGCGCCGCACCGGCGCCCTGATCGTCGTCCCGGCGGGGCAGAGCGACGCGCTCGCGGCGATCGTGCTCCATGAGTACGGCCATCACATCGATGCGTCGACCGCCGTGCCGGGCATCCGCGAGCCGAACGGGACGCCGCGCTGGTGGGCGGCGCGAGGCATGCCGTCGCTCGTCGAGTCCGGGGAGGTCGCCCGCGACTACGGGCTCGGGTGGGAGCGCGCGATCGGCGAGATCTTCGCCGAGGACTACGTCCAGGCGCACATGACGGCCCGCTTCAGGATCCGGTGGCTCGCGCCGCCCGCCGAGGACATCCTCGGCGCGATCCGCCAGGACCTCGGCGTCGAGCCCGCCCGGCCGGTCCCGCCGGAGGCGGCCGAGCCGGTGCGCGCGCCGCTGGTCGTCACCCGCTCGGGCGCGCTCGCCGTGGGGCGGCGCCAAGCGCTGCCGTTCACGCTGCTCGGACCCGGCCGGCGGGTGACGTTCACGGTCACCCTGCTGCGCGGCCGCGTGCGGATGGAGATCGTCTGCGACGGGCGGGTCGTGGCCCGCCAGACGCTCGGGCCCGGCCGCCGGCGCGCGACGCTCCACCGGAGCGCCCTCGGCCCGGCCTCCTGCCGCGCTGCCGTGCGGAACGCCGGCACCGCGACCGCCCGCTACTCGCTGCGGTTGCGGTTGGCCGTCGAGACGAGCTAAGCGATCTCTGACAGGCGCAGCGCCGTCGCGACGGCCCGCGGGCGGGACGCCTCTCGGCCGGCGAGCACCGGGTCGACGTAGGCGTCGCCGCGCGCGACAGTCCTCGACCGGTGTAGACGATCACCGCCGTGCCCGGCAACCCCTCCGCGGCGCGGCGGACGACTCGATCCCCGGAAACCCGGGCATGCGCACGTCCACCAGCGCGCCCTGCGGGCTCAGGCGTTCGATCTTCGCGGCGGCGTCGTCACCGCTCGCGGCCGTGGCGACGACGTCGAGCCCGCTGGCGAGCCGCTGGCGACGAGGTAGCGCGCGCACCGCGTCCACGACCGGCGGATGGTCGTCGGCGATCAGGCAGCGGATGCTCTTCGGGCGAGCACCTCGCGGAGCTTCCGGCCGAGCTCGTCGCGGGAAAACGGCTTGTGGATGAGGTTCTCCTCGCGCCCGAGCACCTGCTCCTCGATCACCCGGCCCTCCGCGTGACCCGACATGAAGAGGACGGGCAGTCCGGGGCGAAGGTGCCGGCTGCGGGCGGCGACCTGCGGCCCGTTCAGCCCGGGCATGACGACGTCGGTGAGCAGGAGGTCGAGTGGCTCGAGTCGGCCGGCGAGCTCGACGGCAGCTGTCGGGTCGCCGACCGCCGTGACCGAGTAGCCGAACGAGGCGAGCATCTGGGAGACGAGCAGGCGCACGCGCTCGTCGTCCTCGACGAGCAGGATCGTCTCCGCGCCGGCGACGTCCACGTCGTCTTCGAGGGGCTCGTCCTCGACGGTGCCGGTCGCGTGGCGCGGCAGGTAGAGGGTGAGCGTCGACCCGGCGCCGGGCGTGCTCGATGCGAGGACCGTCCCCCCAGCCTGCGTGGCGATCCCGTACACCGTCGAGAGCCCCAGTCCGGTCCCGAGGTCAGGCGACTTGGTGGTGAAGAACGGCTCGAAGATGTGGGCGAGCGTCTCGGCGTCCATGCCGTGGCCCGTGTCGATGGCGGCGAGGGCGACGTACTCGCCCGGCGCGAGCCCGAGACCGGCGGCCGCGGGCGGCGAGAGCGTCAGGGTGGAGGTCTCGATCCCGAAGCGGCCCCCGTCGGGCATCGCGTCGCGCGCGTTGACGGCGAGGTTGAGCAGCACCTGGTCGAGCTGTACGCGGTCGGCGCGGACGAAGCTGCCCTCGTCTCCGAGCTCCGTCGTCAGCTCGACGTCGCCGAGCACCTTGCGGAGCCTGCCCTCCGTCTCGCGGACGACCTCGTGCAGCGCGAGCGTCCTCGGATCGACGACCTGGCGCCGGCTGAACGCGAGCAGCTGCCCGGTCAGCGAGGCGGCCCGCTCGGCCGCCGCGGTGATCTCCCGCACGTCGGTCGCCTCCTGCTTCCCCTCCAGGCGCTGGAGCAGGAGGTCGCCGTAGCCCCGGATGACGAGCAGCAGGTTGTTGAAGTCGTGGGCGACGCCGCCGGCGAGCCGGCCGACCGCCTCCATCTTCTGCGCCTGCAGCAGCTGCTCCTCGAGGCGCTTCCGCTCGGCCACGTCGCGGAAGACGCCGAGGTGCATCTCGGGGAGGAAGTTCGCCCTCGCGCTCAGCTCCAGCCGTCGGGGCGCGCCGTTGGCGAGCGTCAGCTCGAGCTCGCCGCGATGCTCGCCCCGGGCGAGGAAGTCGCTCCAGACCGCGGGCGCGCTCGCGCGGTGGGACGGAGCGAGCACGTCCGCTAGCGCCATGCCGACCATGCACTCGACCCCGAAGAGCTCGCAGGCGGCGGGGTTGGCGTCGATGCAGCGCGCGTCGTCGTCGGCGAGCACGATCGCGTCGAGCGCCGTGTCGAAGAGCGCGCGGAACCGCTGCTCGCTCGCCCGCAGCAGCTCCTCCTGCTGCTTGCGGTGGGTGACGTCGACGTTGAAGCCCTGGATGCCGCGGACCCAGCCGTCCGGGTCGGTCGAGAGCTCGGCCTCGTCGTGGACCCAGACGACGCGATCGTCCTTGTCGAGCAGTCGGTACTCGAGCATCCGGTACGGCGGGACCGCGGCGAGCACCCGCTCCCGGTCGTCCGGGTGGATGCGGCTGACGTAGGCGTCGTAGGACCACTCGTCGCTCGCGAAGCCGAGGATCCGCTCGACCTGCGGGCTGACGTAGTAGCCGGGCGGGTCGCCGAACTCGATCGACCACGTGATCATCGGCAGGCGCTCGACCAAGGTGCGGAACCGCTCCTCGGCCTCGCGGACCTGGGCCGCCGCGGAGAAGCCGTCGACCGCGGCCGCGAGCGTGTTCGCGGCCGCCTGGAGAAAGGCGGCGTTGTCGTCGCTGAACGACCGCGGCACGCGGTGGTGCGCGGCGAGCACGCCGTACGGCCGGTCGGCGGGGCCGATCGCCACGGCGATCCCGCTCTGGATGCCGTGCTCGCGGATCGCCGGCGAGAACTCGAACCGCGTCTCGGCCCGCACGTCGTCGACGACCACGGGCTGGCCGTTGCCCTGCCGCAGCGTCCAGCCGGAGTGCGTGCGCGCGGTGTTCGGCAGCCACGTCCGGCCGACGATCTCCGCCGGCCAGCCGGAGCCCGCCCGGAGGAGGAGCCTGCCGTCGGGCTCGAGCTCGAGCACGGCGCCGAAGCCGACGCCGAGCGTCCGCGCGACGACCTCGACGGCGTCCTGGAGCACGGCGTCCAGCGTGGGCGCGGCCAGCGCGCGTCGGCCGAGCGCCGCGATCGCCGCCTGCTGGGCGACGCGCGCGCGAAGCTCCTGCTCGACACTGGGTCGAAGGGTGGGTTGCCGCAGGGCAGCGTCCATTGACAGTCGTTATCGGCCGCGGCGACGGGCTGCTGAAGCCGTAGAAACCCGCCCGCCTACCCCGATTCGGGGATGGCGGTCCGCCCGTTGCGGGGAGGGCCGAGTGCGCGGTCCGCGGAATCCCCGCACGCGCAGGCAGGCCCGATCAGCCAGCGTGCGGCGAAGGCGAACGACTCTGCTTCTGTCCGCGGTCGGAACCGCCGTCGCACTCGCGCTGCCCGCTCCCGCCGCCGCACGGGGAGGCGACTACGTCCTCGAGGGCGGGAGCGGGGCGGCGCAGACCCAGGTCCGGCGGGCGCTCGAGGCCAGCGCGTTCGACTGGGGCATCGTCCCCACCCTGGTGGCGAGGAACATCGGGCCCGGCTTCCCCAACCGTCTGGTCGCGCGGCGAGGCTCCGGGCCTCCGGCGCTCGGAGTACGGGGCCGAGCGCTTCTGCTGTCGACGCGCGTGTGGGCGTACTGGCCGTCGCGGTACAACGCCTACTGGCCGCGGGCGCCTCGCGACGAGGCAGGCGCCGTGTCGCCCTCGGCCTTCCGAGCGCTCATCGCCTCCGTGCTTGCATCGTAGACTGCGCAGGTGGAGTACCACGCGGGGCGGCTCTTCGACCACGTGCACCTGCGGGTCCGCGACCTCGAGGCGTCGAAGCGCTTCTACCGCGCCGTCCTGGAGGCCGTCGGGCTCGGACTGACCTTCGAGAGCCAGAGCGCGTTCGCGGCGGACGAGCTCTACGTCTCCGACGACGGCGAGCCGACGTCCGGCCTGCACATCGCCTTCCAGGCGGCCGACCGGGAGACGGTGCAGCGGTTCCACGAGGCAGCCCTCGCCAGCGGCGGCCGCGACAACGGCCGGCCGGGGGAGCGCGACTACCATCCCGGCTACTACAGCGCATACGCGCACGACCCGGACGGGAACAACGTAGAGGCCGTCTTCCACGGGCCCGCCCGGCGCTCCGCGGTGTCGGTCGTGATGGTCCCCGCGGGGTAGATCCGGGCCTCGGGCTTGTGCAGCCCCGCCGGACGTGCAACGCTGCATCTCCGCCAGCTCGTCGGACGATCGCCCGCCGACGTGATCGAGTCGAACACCACGCCGCCCGGAACGCCGCCCACCACCGTCCTCATCTGCGAGGACGAGGAGCCCCTGCGGGAGCTGATCCGCCTCTCGCTCGGCGACGGCCACCGGTTCCTCGAGTCGGCCGACGGCCGCGACGTGCTCGAGCTCGTCCGCGACGAGCGGCCCGACGTCGTGCTGCTCGACGTGATGCTGCCGGGGGTGAGCGGCCTCGACCTGCTCCGCGCGCTCCGCGCCGACCCGGCGCTCGCGGCCACCCGTGTAGTGGCCGTCTCGGCCTGGGTCCACCTCGAAGGCGAGGCGCTCGCGGCAGGAGCCGACTGCTTCTTGGGGAAGCCTTTCGAGCCCGACGACCTCCGGTCGTGCGTCCAGCGGATGCTCTCCTCGTGATCCCCACTCCCCCCGAGCCGGAGCCGAAGACCTCTCGCAGGAGGATTGCGGCCGCGGTCGACTCGCTCACCGCGCGGATGTTGCTCGCCAGCAGCATCCTCGCGCTGTTGCTGGCGGGCGGCTTCGCGGTGCTCGCGTTCGCCGTCCGCGACCTGAGCGCGGCCGCGGAGCGCGAGGCGCGCGCAAAGGAGGTCGTCGCCCAGACGGTCGTCGTCCAGAAGCTCGTCTTCGATCTCGAGGCCGGCGTCCGCGGCTTCGTGATCACGCGCGAGAGGCAGTTTCTCTTGGACTGGCAAAAGGCACAGAACGAGATGCGCCTGGCGCTCGCGGACTTCAGGCGAGACGCAGGCGACCTTCGGCGTCGGGAGATGGCAGCCAGGCTCACCGACCTGGTCACGAGGTATCAGGTCGAATACGCCGAGCCCCTGATCGAGATCGCCCGGCGGAATCCCGGGGCGGCGCGGAGTATCACGGCCGTCAGCGAGGGCCGTATGCGAACCGAGGAGATCCGCGGGCTGCTCGACGGCGTGCTGGCCGACGAGCTGATCCGCGCGGCCGAGTCAGCCGCCTCGGCTCGCGAGGAGCGCCGACGGGCGCTCGCGCTCGGCTTCACCGGCATCGCCGCTGCGGTCCTCCTCATCCTCCTGCTCGGCCTCTACCTGACGCGGTCGATCGCACGGCCCGTCAGCCAGGTGGCCACGGAGGCGCGCCGCATCGCCCGCGGCGACCTCACCGTCGAGCTCGACGAGCGCGGCCCGGGCGAGGTGGGGACGCTGAAGCGGGCGTTCCGCGCGATGGCCGCCGACCTCGAGGAACGGCAGCGAGCGCTCGAGGACCACAACCGCCGGCTGGCCGAGAGCGAGCGGCTGAAGTCGGAGCTGATCAGCATCGTCTCGCACGAGATCCGCACGCCGCTCTCCAGCATCCTCGGCTTCGCGTCGCTGCTCCAGCAGCGCGACGTCGAGGAGGCCGACCGCGACCGCTTCCTCGAGATCATCGGCACCGAGGCGCGGCGGCTGGCGACGCTGCTCGACGACTTCCTCGACGTCCAGCTGCTCGAGGACGGGCCCCTCGAGCTCTCCTTCGCGGCGGTGGACGTCTCGGCCCTGCTCCGCACGCAGGGCGTCCTCTTCTCCGCCGAGAGCACGAGACACGCGCTGAACGTCCACCTGCCCGACGGGCCGCTGGTCGTCGAGGGCGACACCGGCCGGCTGGCGCAGGTATTCGCGAACCTGATCTCGAACGCGATCAAGTACTCGCCGCAGGGCGGCGCGGTGGACGTCTTCGGCGAGGAGGACGACGGGGTCGTCCGGATCCGGGTGCGGGACCAGGGCTTCGGCATTCCGCCCGAGGTCGGCGACCAGATCTTCACGAAGTTCTTCCGGGGCTCGGCTGCGGCGCACGGAATCCCTGGGAGCGGGCTCGGGCTGGCGCTCGCGCGGTCGATCATCGAGGCGCACGGCGGCTCGATCGGCTTCGAGAGCGTGCCGGGCCAGGGGACGACGTTCACAGTCGCGCTGCCGAAGGAGGCTCGCACCGCCCAGGCGGCCGAGTCCGGCGAAAGGAGGCAGTCAGATGTTTAGGAGGACTGCGGTGTTGGTCGTGGTCGGGGGGCTGGCGGCGGCCGGGATCGGCACCTGGAAGTCGGCTGCGGAGACCGGCCCAGGGCTGATCCGCGTCACGGGCACGCAGACGAAGTACATGCGGGCCGACCTCGGCACACCGGGCACGAGCCCGGGCGACAGCGAGTTCGTCCGCCAGGCGATCTTCAACCGGCGCATCACGCCGCAGGCGATCGGGCGCTCCGAGCTCGTCTGCACGTTCACCTTCGGGAACCAGCGCGCGTGCCGCGGCACGTACTTCCTGCCGCGCGGCAAGATCATGGTCGCGGGCTCGATCTCGAACCGCGAGATCTACGAGCTCGCGGTCGTCGGCGGCACGGGCCTGTACAACAACGCCCGCGGGACGTTCACGGCGACGCGGACGGCGCTGCGACCTCGCCGGGAGTTCCTGATCTTCAGGCTCGCGGGGTGAGCAATCTGCCCGGTCGCGCCGGCGTATCCCCAGGCTCACGGACCTGACAGCGCGTGCGGGATGAAGGCCGATCCGATCGCCGTCCATCCGGACCTCGTGGCCGGGGCCGGACGGTGTCGCGAGCGTTCGGCTCGACTTCGAGGCGCCCGCGGGCGTCGGCGAGGCGGGGACCTACTACAACGTCCACGCCGGCCCGTCGAGCCGGGCCGACAATCCCGAGAACGCCTGCGCCGACGTCGAACCCGAATAGAGTTCGCGCCGTGGCCTGGGACGCGCTGACCGACGAGCAGCGGGAGCTGCGCGACCTCGTCCGCGCGCTGACGCGCGACCGGATCGCGCCCCGCGCGGCCGAGATCGACGCGTCGCACGAGTTCCCGTGGGACGTCGTCGAGCTCTTCCGCGAGCACGAGCTCTTCGGGCTGCTCTACGATGAGGAGCACGGAGGCACCGGCACCGGCACGCTGCTCGCGCTCGTTGCGATCGAGGAGGTCGCGAAGGTCTGCGCCACGAGCGCCCTGATCCTCGCCGTCCAGGAGCTCGGCTCGCTCGGGCTCAAGCTCGCCGGCAGCGAGGAGCAGCAGCAGCGCTATCTGCCGCGGCTCGCGTCCGGAGAGTGGCTCTGCGCCTATGCGCTCACGGAGGCCGGCTCGGGCTCGGACTCCGCCGCCATGCGCACGACGGCCCGGCGGGACGGCGACGAGTACGTCCTCAACGGCTCGAAGCGGTTCATCACGAACGCGGCCGTCGCCAACCTCTACACCGTCTTCGCCAAGACCGACCCGGAGGCGGGCCACGCGGGGATCTCCGCCTTCCTCGTCGAGTCCGACGCGCCGGGCTTCGTGGTCGCCCGGCTCGAGCCGAAGATGGGCATCTCCGGATCTACGACGGGCGAGCTGACCTTCGACGACTGCCGCGTCCCCGCCGAAAGCCTGCTCGGCGAGGAGGGCGAGGGCTTCAAGATCGCGATGCGGATCCTCGACCGCTCCCGGCCCGGCGTCGCCGCGCAGGGGCTCGGGCTCGCCCAGGGCGCGACCGACTACGCGCTCGAGTATGCGCGCGCGCGCGAGACCTTCGGCAAGCCGATCGCCGAGCACCAGCTGATCCAGGCGAAGCTGGCGGACATGGAGACCGCCTGCCAGGCGGCGCGCGGGCTCCTCTACGACTTCGGGCGGATGGTCGACGCCGGGATCGAGGGGCCGGAGCTGACGAAAGCGTCCGCGATGGCGAAGCTCCACTGCACGGACACGGCCATGTGGGTCACGACGGAGGCCGTCCAGATCCTCGGCGGCTACGGCTACATCAAGGAGTACCCGCTCGAGCGGATGATGCGCGACGCGAAGATCACGCAGATCTACGAGGGCACGAACGAGATCCAGCGGCTCGTGATCGCCCGCGAGATGCTCCGGGAATCGCGCGCCTTCCTGCTCGCCGGCGTCGCCTAGTCGAGGTCGCCGCAGGCCACGTAGACGCTGGCCTCCTCGTTCGACTTGTGGACGTTGACGGCGAACTCGCCGCCCGTCAGCTCCTCGAGCGCGACGTCGACCGTCGCCTCGGAGCGCCCCTCCTCGACGTTCGGAAGCGGGTAGGCCGGCGCCGGGTCGAGGTTGGCGCAGGTGCCCGGATGGATGTGCGCGGGCTGCGACGGGTCGGTCGGGTTCGAGAGCTCCAGGACGACGCGCGTCTGGTCGCCCTCCGGGGTGAGCGTGGCCGTGCCGCTCTCGCCGGAGTCGTTCTGCGCCGCGAGCTCGACGGTGACCGCGTCGCCGCCCCCGGCCTCGTCGCCGTCGTCGCCGCCGCAGCCGGCCGAGAGCCCCAGCACGAGCACGGTGAGAAGTAGAAGTTTCGTCATACCCCGTCATTCGGGAATAGCGCTGGAACGGTTTGAGATCGGCGGTCGTCATCGGCTCGGGCCCGAACGGGCTCACAGCGGCGCGCCTGCTCGCGCAGGCGGGCCTCGACGTCGTCGTGCACGAAGCCGCCGACCGGATCGGCGGGGGCACGCGCACCGAGGAGCTGACGCTTCCGGGCTTCCGCCACGACGTCTGCTCCGCGATCCATCCGCTGGCGGTCGTGTCGCCTGCGTTCCGCCGCGTCGGGCTCGAGGTCGACTGGATCGAGCCGCCCGTCCAACTCGCGCACCCGTTCGACGACGGGACCGCGGTCGCGGTCGAGCGGAGCGTCGAGGTGACCGCCGACCAGCTCGGGCGGGACGCGTCCGCCTACCGTGCGCTCGCGCGCCCGCGGAGCGTGCCGCTCCACGGGCTCTCGGCCGCCCGAGCGCTGGCGGAGTCCCGGTTCGAGACGGAGCGCGCCCGCGCGCTCTTCGCCGGCTGCGCCGCGCACTCTGTGCTCCCCCTCGAGCGGCGGCCGAGTGGCGGCTTCGGGATCGCGCTGCTCGCCCTCGCCCATCTCGCGGGCTGGCCGTTCGCGCGCGGCGGCTCGCAGGCGATCGCGGACGCGCTCGCCGAGGGCCTGGACGTGCGCACCGGCAGCCGGGTCGACGAGCTCCCGCAGGCCGACCTCGTGCTCGCGGACGTCGTCCCGCGGGAGCTCGTCCGCATCGCGCAGCTGCCGGCCGGCTACGAGCGGGCGCTCCGTCGCTACCGGCATGGGCC
>JACVRU010000013.1 GCA_014534295.1 Thermoleophilia bacterium
GAAGCCACCGCCGGAAACACCGGCGTCGGGCTGGCGTTGGTGGCCGCGCTCAAGGGGTCTCGCTGCATCTTCGTGATGCCGGACAAGATGAGCCAGGAGAAGATCTCGATGCTGCGCGCGTACGGCGCTGAGGTCGTCATCTGCCCGACGGCCGTCGAGCCCGACTCGCCCGAGTCCTACTACTCCGTCTCCGACCGGCTCGCCGAGGAGATCCCTGGGGGATTCAAGCCCGACCAGTACTCGAACCTGTCCAACCCGCAGGCGCACTACGAGGTGACCGGTCCCGAGCTGTGGGAGCAGACGGGCGGCGGCGAAGTGGCCGCGATCGTCGTCTCCGTGGGGACGGGCGGGACGATCACCGGGGTCGGCCGCTACTTCAAGGAGCACGGCTCGCGGGCGCTGATCGTCGGCGCCGATCCCGCCGGCTCGGTGTTCACCGCCGACGGACCCGACGGCGTCCACCCGTACCTCGTCGAGGGGATCGGCAAGGACACGTGGCCGACGACGCTCGACCCGGAGCTCGTGGACGAGTGGATCCGCGTCTCGGACCGTGACTCCTTCGTCGTCGCACGGCGCCTCGCGCGGGAGGAGGGGATCCTCGCCGGCGGCTCCTCGGGGACGACGGTCTGGGCGGCGCTCGAGGTCGCGAAGCGCTTCGGGCCCGGCGACCGGATCCTGACCATGCTCCCGGACAGCGGCCGCTCGTACCTGTCGAAGTTCTACGACGACAACTGGATGCTGGAGCACGGCTTCCTCGAGCGGCGCGCGCCGGCGCCGACGGTCGACGAGCTGCTGCGCGCCAAGCGGGCCGAGGACGCCGAGGTGCCGGACCTCGTCACGATCTCGTCCCACCAGAAGGTCGGCGAGGCGATCGACCTGATGCAGCGCTACTCGATCTCGCAGCTCCCGGTCGTGCGCGACGGGGACTACGACTCGCTCGCGGACATCATCGGCTCGCTCCAGGACCGCGACCTCCTAGACCGCGTCTTCAAGAACGCCGACGCGCTCCACCAGGACGTCGCGGAGGCGATGCAGCCGCCGCTCGCCGCGGTCGACGTCGACGAGACGCTGGAGGAGGTCTTCTCGACCCTGACCGGGCGGACGAACGCGGTCGTCGTCGCGCGGTCGGGGCGGCCGGTGGGCGTGCTGACCCGCTCCGACCTGCTCGAGTACCTCGCGCACGCCCGCTGACGAGCGAGTAACAGAGTGTTACTTGCCGCTCGGCTCGCCGACGTAGCGCCAGCCGATCGCCCGGATCGCGTCCGCCTCGATCAGGCTGCGCTCGAGCGCCTCGGTGGCCACGCTGTCGTCGAGGTAGTGGTAGACGAAGGGCTCCCAGGAGAAGAAGCGCTCGCGGAAACGCGCGTCGATCTCCTCGCGCATGGCCTCGTAGCCGTGCAGGCCGACGTGCTCGTCTCGCCACTCGGCCATCAGCTCGTGCGCACTGGCGGCCGCCTCGGAGCCCTTCGTCGCCGCGAGCGCCCGCTGCTGCCGGTGGAACCATTCGGCGGTCGGCTCGTCAAGCCGATCCCAGCCGATCTCCTCGAGCACGAGCGGGCCGCGGGGCCGAAGATGGTCGCGGATCTTGTCCAGCGCCGGCCCGAGGTCCGTGAGGTGGTGCAGCGTGCGGACGGCGATGATCCCGTGGAAGAGCTCGTCGTCGGAGAGCTCCTCGATCTTCAGCCTCCTGAAGATCCCCTCCTCCTGGGGCGCTGCGGGGTCGATCGCCACGACGTCGTAGTCGGCGCCGTCGAGCGCCCGGGCGAGCGTCCCCTCCCCGCCCGTCCCGATCTCGAGCACCCTCGCGGGGGGCGGCGGCAGCTGGGAGAGTACGAACCGAGTCGTGTCCACTCCCGTCACAGTCTCCCAAGCACGGCGGATCGCCGTGCGCGCCCAGGCCCTGGACGGCTCCGCCACGTCGGTGCTCGACCTCGCCCGCCGGCTCGGCTTCCTCCAGATCGACCCGATCTCGACCGTCGCCCCGCCGCAGTACCTCGTCCCCTTCAGCCGCCTCGGCCCCTACGACCGCGCCGAGCTCGACCGGCTGCTCTGGGAGGAGAAGCGGCTGTTCGAGTGGAACGCGTTCATCTATCCGATCGAGGACCTGCCCCTGATCCGCGCGCGGATGCTGCGCCGCCGTACGGGCAAGTACGCGCACGAGCGCCGGGGCAGCGAGTTCCTGAAGGCGAACGCGCGCTTCCGCCGCTACGTCCTCCGCGAGCTCGAGCGGGAGGGGCCGCTGCTCTCACGCGAGCTCGCCGACCACTCGACGCCGACGTGGGAGCCCGACAGCCGCTGGTGGGGGACGCGGAACGTCTCCGTCATGCTGGAGCTACTCCACTCCCGCGGGCAGGTCGCAGTCGTCGGCCGCCGCGACGGGCAACGGCTCTGGGACCTCGCCGAACGCTGGTATCCCGAGACCGACCGGGTGCCCCTCCGCGACGCCGAGCAGCTGCTGGCCGAGAAGCGTCGCCGCGCGGAAGGAGTCCGGCTCGAGCGCGGCGAGTTGCGCGCCCACCCGGACCTCGCCGACGGGCCGGTGCCGGAGCGCGTCACGGTCCTATCTCCCTTCGACCGGCTGGTCTACGACCGCGAGCGAGCGGAGGCGCTCTGGGGATTCCGTTACCGCCTCGAGATGTACGTGCCGAAGGCAAGGCGGGAGTACGGCTACTACGTGCTCCCGGTGCTCCACGGGGAGCACGTCGTCGGCCGCGTCGAGCCCGTCGTCGACCGCGCAGGCGGGGAGTTGCGCGTGCTCGGCGCGTGGGGCGACACGTCGCGCCTCGACGAGGCCCTCGACGACCTCGCCCGCTGGCTCGGGGTTGTGAGGCGGCCCGAGCGCGTCTAAGCTCGCGCGGTCCGCTCCGAGGAGGTTCCGATGCGCATCGAATCTTCCGTCGTCTCGATCTCGTGGATCCCGTCCGACGCCGTCAAGGGGATGCCGAAGCTGCCGTTCGAGCTCGGGGTGGCCCATTACGACGACCCGCCCCCCGAGCAACTGAGGCCGCTGGACCTCGACCGGCTGACGGCCGAGGACGCCTTCCGTGAGTCGAACGAGCTGCGGGCGTGGATCGAGGTCGAGGACGGGAGGATCGTCGACGCGGGCTACGCGGGCGGCGGCCGCATCGGCGTCACGCGCGTGAAGCTCGGCCCCAGGGAGCTGACGATCCCCGCGGTGGCGCTCCCCACCCTCCAGGCGGAGCCCGAGCTTCGCGACGGCGAGGCGCGCTTCGTTCAGTCCGCCGGCGGGCGAACCGGGGCACCCGCGCCGCGCCGGGTGCGGGGGAAGCCGTACTTCCAGCTCGCCTCCTCGATCGCCTGGACGACGCTGGCGCTGGCGATCCGCGCCGACGGATCCTCGGAGTGGGAGCTCGTCGGCGCGAGCGCGTTCCCGCGCCACTGGATCTACGACGACGAGGGGAACCTCGTCGCCAAGAGCGGCGTGATCGATTTCGAGACCTGGTACCGCGAGTCGTACGAGCGGAACACGCCGTGGGGCGACGAGGAGTCGGAGGCGGTGCTGGCCGAAGTCGAGTCGTCGCTCGAGCGGGAGCTCTCCCGCCAGATCATGGGCGCGAAGCCGCGGCCCCGCAAGGTCGAGGCCGGCGAGACCCTGATCGAGCAGGGGACGCGCGACACGGGCATCTACCTCGTGCTCGACGGCATGTTCGACGTCAGCGTCGACGGCGAGGTCGTGGGCGAGGTCGGCCCGGGCTCGCTCGTCGGCGAACGCGCCGGGATCGAGCTCGGGACGCGCACGGCGACGGTGACGGCCGCGACCCGAGCCCGGGTCGTGGAGGTGGACGCCGACGAGCTCGATCCCGCGGATCTGTACGAGGTCTCGGCCGGGCACCGGCGCGAGCCAGGCGGCTCGGCCTCGTAGCGCCCAGTACCATCGGGGCGTGGACTTCGAGACGCGGGCGATCCACGAAGGGCAGGAGCCGGACCCGGCAACCGGCTCGGTGACGGTCCCGATCTACCAGACCTCCACCTACGTCCAGGAGGAGGTCGGGAAGCACAAGGGCTACGACTACTCGCGCGTCGCCAACCCGACCCGCACTGCCCTCCAGGCGTGCCTCGCCTCCCTCGAGGGCGCGGAGCACGGGGTCGCCTTCTCCTCCGGGCTCGGCGCGACGACCACGCTGATGCACCTGCTCAACCCGGGCCAGCGAGTCGTGGCCGTGAACGACGTCTACGGCGGCGTCTACCGGATGTTCAAGCAGGTGTACGAGCCCAAGGGCTACCGGTTCGAGTGGCGCTCGGCCGCCGAGTTCGCCGCCCACGTCCCCGGCGACACGGCGCTCGTGTGGGTCGAGACGCCGACGAATCCCCTGCTCAACATCGTCGACATCCGAGCCGCCGCCGAGGCGGCCCACGCCGCGGGCGCGATCCTCGTCGTCGACAACACGTTCGCGACGCCCTTCCTCCAGCGGCCGCTCGAGCTCGGCGCCGACGTCGTCGTCCACTCGACGACGAAGTACCTCGGCGGTCACTCCGACGTCGTCGGCGGCTTCGTGGCCACGAACGACCCGACGATCGCGGAGCGACTGCTGTTCCTCCAGAAGTCGCTCGGCGCCGTGCCCGGGCCGTTCGACGCGTGGCTCGTCCTCCGCGGGCTGAAGACGCTCGCCGTGCGGATGGAGCGGCACTGCGAGAACGCGCGCCGCGTGGCGGCCTTCCTCGACGAGCACCCCGCCGTCGAGCGGGTGCTGTACCCGGGGCTCGAGAGCCATCCCGACCACGAGCTCGCCCGGTCGCAGATGAGCGACTTCGGCGGGATGGTCTCCTTCCTCGCCCAATCGGAGGAGGACGCCCTCTCGATCTGCAGGCTCACGAAGCTGTTCGCCCTGGCCGAGAGCCTCGGCGGGGTCGAGAGCCTGATCGAGCTGCCGGCCCGCATGACGCACGCTTCGACGGCGGACGCGCCGTTCGCCGCCCCGCGAGAGCTGATCCGGCTCTCGGTCGGGATCGAGTCGGCCGACGACCTCGTCGCCGACCTCGAGGCCGCGCTCGTCCAGGCACCCGCGTCCTCGCGTAGCTGACCCCCCTTGTGCTGCGCCGCATTCGGCGCAATCGTTCAGGGGATGGAACTCGGAACCGAACCGGGCCTCGGCGCGGAGTTCGCCGGCTACCGCATCGAGCGGCTGATCGGCCGCAGCGCGATGAGCGCCGTCTACCTCGCGGAGGACGAGCGGCTCGGCCGCAAGGTCGCGCTCAAGCTCCTCACGCCGGAGCTGGCGGCCGACGCCCAGTTCCGCGAGCGCTTCCTCCGGGAGTCCCGGATCGCGGCCTCGCTGGCGCACTCCCACGTCGTCCCCGTCTACGAGGCGGGCGAGGCAGACGGGCAGCTCTACATCGCGATGCGCTACGTGGAGGGGCCGACGCTGACCGAGCTGCTCCGGCATGGGCCGCTGACGCTCGAGCGGGCGGTCGACGTCGTCTCGCAGCTCGCCAGGGCGCTCGACCACTCGCACGCACGAGGACTCGTCCACCGGGACGTCAAGCCGGGCAACGTCCTCGTCGCCGAGGCGGAGAGCGACGCCGTCTACCTGGCGGACTTCGGCATCGCGCGGCCCGTGTCGGCCGAGACCTCGCCCACCCACGCCGGCGGGCCGATCGGCACGGCCGACTACATGGCGCCGGAGCAGATCAGCGGCGGCCCGGTCGACGGCCGGACCGACGTGTACGCCCTCGGCTGCGTGCTCTTCGAGTGCGTCACCGGGAGGCCGCCGTTCCGCAACGACTCGCTCATGGCCCTGCTCTGGGCGCACGTCAACGAGGACCCTCCGCGCGCGAGCTCGCTCGCGCCGGCCGTGCCGCCCGCGCTCGATCCCGTGCTCGCCGGTGCCCTGGCGAAGTCGCCCGACGACCGCTATCCGACCTGCGGCGCATTCGTCGCGGATGCAGCGGCTGTCCTCTCGGGCGACGTGCCGGTGCGCTTCCGGCGGTGGCAGGCGAGACGCACGGGCGCGGCGCTCGCCTTCGCAGCGGCGGCGGTCGTCGCTGCCGCCGTCGCCGGGCTCCTGGCCACACGCGGCGGAGAGGCGGCGGGCGGGCCGACCGCGACGCCGACGGGGGACTCGCTGCAGGGGGTCGACCCCGCCACGAACGGGCTCGTGGCGTCCGTGCCCCTCGCCGGCCCGGTCGGCGGCCTCGCGGCCACGCGCGGTGCCGTCTGGGCGATCGCGCCCGAGCTGCGGAGCTTCCTCCGGATCGACGCCGTCGCCGGGCGCGCGCTCGGAGCGGGCTCGACGCTGGGAGACCCGGCCTCGATCGCGGCGGGCCTCGGCTCCCTCTGGATCACGAACCGGAGCGGGCCGAACGCGCGCTCGGGGACCCTGCTCAGGATCGACCCGGCCGCCCCCGAGCGGGGTCACGCGCTCTCGGTTCCCCTCGAGCCCACGGTGCCGCTCGAGGACTCGCTCGGAGAGGTCGCCGTCTCGGAGCATCCCGAGTCGCGGGGAGTCTGGGCCGCCAGCCCGGCTGGGCTCGTCGTCACGCGCCTGGGCCCGCTCGGCGGCATCGCGGAGACGGTCCAGGCCGGCGACGCGCCGGTCCGGCTGCTCGCCGTGGCGCCGGGCGCCATCTGGCTCGTCCGGCCGGGGAGCCTGGCACGCCTCGATCCGGTCCGGAAGCGACTGACGAAGACGGTTCGCCTCCCGTTCGAGCCGAGAGGGATCGCGGCCGACGCGAGCGCCGTCTGGCTCGCCAACGGCACCGGGAACACCGTCTGGCACCTCGACGCGGCGACCGGCCGCGTCCTGAGGCGAATCCGCGTCGGGCGAGAGCCCAGCGGACTGACGCTCGCCTTCGGCTCGGTGTGGGCCACGAACCGGCTCGACGGCACGGTCACCCGGCTCGAGCCCACGACGGGTCGCGAGCTCGCGACTGTCCGGGTGGGCGGACGACCGGAGGCGATCGTCACGGGCGGCGGCCGGATCTGGCTCGCGACGCACGCGCTCCCGGAGCGGGAGCTGACCGAGGCCGAGTACGCCGCGGAGGTTCGACGCCTGCACGTCCGGACGTACGCGCTTGCCAGGGACGTCATGCGGCCACTGCGGGAGGTCAACCTGCGGTTCCGACACACGGCGGAGTGGCGGGCAGCCGTCGCGGGGCTCGATCCCGCCTTCGTCGGGAAGCTGCGGATCCTCAACGCCCGGCTCGCGGCCGAGGTCGGCGAGCTGCGGGCTCCGGAGCGGCTGGTCGACGATTGGGCACGCTACGTCGAGGGCCTCCGTCGAATGGGGAACCTCTACGGGGACCTCGGGACGGCTCTCTCGGCCGCGAACGAGGCCGCCGTGCGGTCCGCCTTCACGGCCATCGACAGCGAGTGGGTTCGCATCCGCTCTCGGATGTCCGACGTCCTCCACTCGGCGACGCTCACCTTCCCGTTCACGTACGCCGGCTAGGCGGTCGCTCGAGCGTCCAGGTGAACCGCGTCAGCCCGTCGGGCGGCGCGAGGCCGCCGGGCCGCAGCCCGCGACGCGCGAGGAGCACCGGCGCTCCGGCCGCCGCCACCACGGCGGCCCTCGACCGACCGAGGCCTTCCCGGCGCCAGCGGGCGGAGAGGCCGAGCACCATGAGCTGGGCATCGCTTCCGGCCGCGGCGAGGCCGGGCGTTCCCTTGACGAGGAGAGGCTCAGCGGCGATCCCGGCGACCTGCTGGACGATGAGCGAGGCGCTGGCCAGCAGACGGCTCGCGTCCCGCCGCTTCAAGCCCTCCCCGGAGGTCCCCGCGAGCACGAGCGTCGTGCCGCTCGAGCGCGCGAGCCAGGCTCCGAGCTCGACCGCCGTCCAGTCGTGGTCGGCACCCGAGAACGCGACGAGCACGGGTCCCGGGCGCGGAGCATGATCCCCGACCGTCACGGCGACGTCGCAGGGCGCGCCCTCCAGAATCACGCCGAGCTCGCCGGCGGGAAGCCGCTCGATCTCCTCGGCCGAGGCCCCCACGACCACGAGCTCGGCGCCCTGCTGCGCGGCCAGGCGAACCACCTCTTCCCCCGGGGCCGTCGTCGTGAACGCCGCCGCCCGCGCCTGCATGCCTCCCGCCAACAGGTCCTCTCGGAGGCGGTGCAACGAGCGCGTCGACTCGACGAGCCCCTCGGGCTCGGCCACGAGCCGGCTCAGGATCAGCTCGCGCGGAGGATCCTGCGCCAGCGCTTCGCCGAGGCGGAGGACCGAGCCCTCGTGCTCGTCCAGGACGAGGAGGATCGACCGGCTCGCGGACGCGGGCTCCCGGCCCGGCGCGGCGCCCAGCGCGGGGTCCTGGCGAAGGACGGCCGCCTGCAGCTCCTTGAGGGGCGCGCCCGGCTCGATGCCGAGCTCCTCCACCAGCGCCGTGCGCGTCCGCTGGTAGACCTCGAGGGCGTCCGCCTGGCGGCCCGAGCCGTACAGGGCGAGCATCAGCTGACCCGCGAGCCGCTCGCGATGCGGATGGCGTGCGACGAGCGCCTCGAGCTCGGCGACGACCCCCCCGTGGTCGCCGAGCGCGAGGTCGGCGTCGATCCGGCGCTCGAGCACCCCGAGGCGCAGCTCCTCCAGACGGGCCGCCTCGAACCGAGCGGACTCGAGCTCCGCCACGTCCGCCAGCGGCTCGCCGCGCCAGAGGTCTAGCGCCGCCTCCGCCAGCTCGCGGCTCCGCTCCGCCTCGCCGGCCTCGAGGGCGCGGGCTGACTCCCCGGCGAGCCGCTCGAACCGGTGCAGGTCGAGCTGGCCCGGCTGGAGCGCCAGCGTGTAGCCGGGCGGCTTCGTGATCACGGCATCAGGACCGAGCGCCTTCCGCAGCTGCGAGACCCGCACCCTGAGGGCCGCCCTCCCCGTCTGGGGCGGCTCCAGGGGCCAGAGCTCGTCGATCAGCCGGTCCGCGGAGACGACCTCGTTCGCGTGCAGGAGCAGGATGGCGAGGAGGGCCCGCTGCCGCGCCCCGCCGAGGTCGATCGGCCGCCCCTCGGCGACGGCCTCCACGGGACCGAGGATGCGGTACTCCACGGCTGCGAACGTACCCCGTTACGCCGCCGTTGCGCAGCCGTTACGGCGGTCTCGTCTACTGGGCGACAGGTCAACCGAACGACAGGAGGCAGGAGATGACCAGGTTCGCCAAGACGATCACGATCGCTGCGACGGCTTTCGCGCTCGCGGCCCCGACGGTCGGCGCGGAGTCCGGGAAGTTCGTTCCGGGCGTCACCGACTTCCCCAGCGCGAATCGGACGGAGAAGTTCGTCCCGGGTGCGACGGACTTCCCGAGCGTCCACCGGACCGGCACGGGCTACCACGCGGTCGTGTCCTCGCCGCGGCCGGCGCCGGCGCCGCTGGCGGCCGACCGGTTCGCGTGGGGCGACGCCGGCATCGGCGCGGGGGTGGGAGTCGTGCTCACGCTGCTCGCCGTCGGCTCGGCACTCGCGCTTCGGCGGCAGACGGGCGCGCTCGCCTAGCGCCCGGCTTGCAGAGCGGCACCGGCCCAGACAGGATCGGGCCGGTGCCGTTTTCTGCATCCCGCCAAGCCCCGGCCTGGTACGCGCTCGCGATCCCGGCCTACCTCTTCCTCTTCCTCGCCCTCGACACGGGCGGCGAGGGCCGCCAGTTGGCCATCGCTGCGCTGACCTGGGTCGTACTCGCGGCCGCCTGCGTCCCGCTCGCGGGCGAGCAGCGGCTCCGCGTCGCGCTCGTGATCGTCGCGGCGACGATCGGAGAGGTGACCGGCTCCCTGCTCTGGGGCGTCTACTCGTACCGGCTCGACAACCTGCCCGCGTACGTCCCGCCCGGCCACGGGCTCGTCTACCTCGCCGGGCTGGGGGTGGCCGTCGCCCTCAGCCGGCACACCCGGCTGCTCGTCGGAACGGCGGCGTTCGTGGCGGCGGCGTGGGGAATCGCCGGCCTCGGCTTCCTCCCGCGCCTCGACGTCGCCGGCGCCTTCGGCGTGCCGCTCCTCCTGTTCTTCCTCTGGCGGGGGCGTAACCGGGCCCTCTACGCAGGCGTCTTCGCGGTCGTCTGCGTGCTCGAGCTCTACGGGACCTGGCTGGGGATCTGGGTCTGGCACCCTAAGCTGCCCGGCCTCGGCATCCCCGACGGCAACCCGCCGAGCGGCGCCGCCAGCGGTTACGTCTGCTTCGACGTCTTCGCCGTAGCATTGGCCACGTGGTTCGCGCGGGCCCGCTGGATCTCCGGCATCAGGACTCCGACCGCGTCATCGGCGTCTACCTCGTCGACACCGACGACGGGCTGGCGCTCTTCGACTGCGGCCCCTCGACCTGCATCCCGGCGCTGAAGCAGCGCCTGGGCGAGCACGGGCTCGAGCTGGGCGACGTCCGGCACCTTCTCCTCTCGCACATCCACCTCGACCACGCCGGCGCTGCCGGCCCGCTCGTCCGCGAGCAGCCGGGCCTGCACGTGCACGTCTCCGAGGTCGGCGCGCCGCACCTCGTCGACCCGTCCCGCCTCGAGGCGAGCGCGCGGCGCCTCTACGGCGACACCTTCGACTCGCTCTGGGGCGAGCTCGCCGCCGTCCCCGCGGAGAACGTCCACGTCGCGGGCGAGCTGGTGCTCGGGCTCGAGTGCTTCCCGGCGCCCGGCCACGCCTCGCACCACGTCTGCTACCTCGACGGCGACGGGACGCTCTACGCCGGCGACGCGGCCGGCGTGCGCATCGTCCCCGACCGCGTGGTCTGGCCGGTCTCGCCGCCGCCGGACGTGGACGTCGAGGCCTGGGAACGGACGCTCGACGAGCTCGAGCGGCGCGACCCGCAGCGGCTGGCGCTGATCCACTTCGGCCTCTTCGAGGACGTCGCCTTCCACCTCGAGGAGACGCGGCGGGAGCTGCGGGCGTGGGCGGAGCTCGTCGCCTCCGGAGCGACCGAGGATGAGTTCGTCGAGGCGGCCCGCGAGAACGTCGGCGAGGCGCCTTACTACGAGCGCGCCGCGCCGCTCTGGCAGTCCTACACCGGTCTCAGGCGCTGGTGGGACAGGCGGAGCGGCGGAGCCTGAAGACGAGGGGCGGGCGCCGGGCGCCCGCCCCTTTTCAGAGTCATCCAGTCCACCGAGCGACGGGCGCGCGCAGACGTCCTCGGAGCACTACCCATGAAGTTCGGCGAGCCCACACAGCTGTAGAGCGCGCCCTGTCCGCCCGCGTCCGTCAAGGCGCACGGTGAACACGTCGAACTTGCCGCTGAAGGGCATTCAGCCGCTCGCCAGCGGAGCGACAAATCGTGTCTATCTCGTACGCGTACTCGGCGCGGCCGTCCGCTCCCGGCGTGCACGCGGGAACTACTGCGACGGCCGCTACGACAACCACGCACCTCACGACCGTCGATTCCGCCCCGCTCCCGCGCCTAGTCTGCCCGGTCGAGCAGGTCCTGGAGCACCCGCGCGAAAGCGCTGACGCTGTGGAGGCCGCTGAGCCCCATCACCGCCGCCTGCTCGGGAGTGAGCGGCAGCCGGTCGACCGCCTCGTCGAAGTCGGCGGCGTGAAGGGGGTCGAGCTCGGAGTGCCGGATCAGCGTCCGGAACGCTTCCCGCTCGTAACCGGTCCTCGCCATCAGCGCGTCCACGTCGGCGATCGACGGCGGGTACCCCTCGAGCAACCCGATGTAGCCGAGCACGGCAACGGGGTGGTAGTGCTCGATCCAGTAGTACTGCGCGCCGACGAGCGCCGCGACCGAGGCCGAGGGCACCTGCGCCAGCACCTCCTCCTGCGAGCGCCCGAGGACCGCCAGGTCCTCGAGCAGCCAGTCATCGTGGCCGCGCTCCTCCTCGACGTGATGCTCGAGGTAGGCGGCGAGCCCGGCCGCCGCCGGGTCCTCCGCCGCGATCGCCCGCGCCCGCGCGAGGGCCCGCTCCATGAGCAGGACGCTCGCGCGGATCACCCCGTGCGTCGCGACGAGGTACTCGGGATAGAGGTCGCGGATCTGCGGGTGCTCCCATAGGCGCCGGCCCGTGTCGACGAGCAGCGGCAGGACAAGCTCGAGCTTGCGGCGGAGGCGGGCGCTCTCCCCCGTCGGTACCCCGGTGGCGCTCACGCTGCTCCCGTCAGAGGAACGTGACCGTCGCTCCCGACTCGCTCGTCCCCTTCAGGCCGAGCCTGCCCAGCTCGTCGTGGGCCTTGGCGAGCGTCTCGACTTCGGTGTCGTCCAGCCCCCCTAGGAACTCGGCGAACTCGTCGGAGCCGCCCGCGTCCTTGGCCGCCTTCTTGGGATTCTGCTTCAGCTTTCCCTTGTCCTCGAACACGCGGGCGAGGGCATCGGCGTCGCTCTTAGCCACAGCTGACCTCCTTCGATTGGTGAGGGGCCTACCTTACGTCCGGCGCCCGTGCGGTGTCGAGCGAGCGGCCCGCAGGGGTTGTCAAGCCCGAAGGCGCATGCGCACAATCTGGACACGTCCACAGCGGCCGGCCGAAAGGGGCGCCAGCCAGTGCAGGAACCCACGAGGGTGCGCAAGGTCGTCACGGTCGTCTTCGCGGACATCGAGGGCTCGACCCCGCTCGGGCAAGCGCTCGATCCCGAGGCGCTGCGCCAGCTCATGCAGCGCTACTTCGACGCGGTGCGCACCGTCCTCGAGCGGCACGGCGGCACCGTGGAGAAGTTCATCGGCGACGCCGTCATGGCCGTCTTCGGCGTGCCCCACGCCCATGAAGACGACGCGCTGCGAGCGGTGCGCGGCGCCGTCGAGATGCGCAACGCCTTAACGGCGCTGAACCAGGACTTCGAGCGCGCGTGGAACGTCACCGTCCAGGCACGGATCGGCGTCAACACGGGCGAGGTCGTCGCCGGCAACCCCGCCGAGCGCCAATCATTCGTCGCCGGCGAGGCCGTGAACCTCGCCAGCCGGCTGGAGCAGGCCGCGCGGCCGGGCGAGATCCTCATCGGCAAGACCACCGAGCGCCTCGTGCGCGACGGGATCGAGCTGGAAGAGGCCGGCACCTTCGAGCTGAAGGGAGTCGAGAGCCCCGTCCTCGCGTGGCGCGTGCTCGACGTCGTGCCGGGCGCCGTCGCCGGCTGGGCCCGCAGCGAGGATGCACCGCTCGTCGGGCGCGCCGAGGAGCTGAAACTGCTGCGCGAGACCCTCCGCCGCGCCGAGGAGCGGAACGCGTGCGAGCTCGTCACTGTCTTCGGCTCGGCCGGAGTGGGCAAGTCGCGCCTCGTACGCGAGTTCGTGACTTCCGTCGGGGAGCGGGCGACCGTGATCACGGGCCGCTGCCTGCCTTACGGGGAGGGCATCACCTTCTGGCCGATCGTCGGGCTTCTGCGCGAGGCGGCGGGCATCAAGGAAGCGGACGCGCCCGCGGAGGCCCGCGCGAAGCTCGCCGCCCTCCTGCCGGCGGACGGCGACGGGCCGCTCGTGGAGGAGCGCCTCGGCGGGCTCCTCGACGACTCGGTCGGCCCAGGCATCCAGGAGACGTTTTGGGCGGTGCGGAAGCTGTTGGAGCACCTCGCGTCGAGCCGGCCGCTCGTGGTCGTCTTCGACGACATCCAGTGGGGCGAGCCGACGTTCCTCGACCTGCTCGAGTACGTGGCCAACTTGATCGGGCCCGCGCCGGTGCTCCTCCTGTGCATCTCGCGACCGGAGCTCGACGACACGCGGCCGTCCTGGTCGCTGGCGAAGCAGGGCGCGGCGACGCTTCGCCTCGAGCCGCTGAGCGAGCACGAGAGCACCGGCCTGCTCACAAACCTGCTCGGCGGCGCGGAGCTCGACGACGACGTGCGGAAGCGAATCGCCGGTGTCGCTGAGGGCAACCCGCTCTTCCTCGAGCAGACGCTGCGCATGTTGATCGATGACGGCGTGCTTCGACGAAACGGCCGCTGGACCCTCGCCGGCGATCTGGACGCGATCGCCATTCCCCCGACCGTCCACGCGGTCCTGACGGCGCGGCTGGACCGGCTGGACCCCGAGGAGCGCTCCGTGCTCGAGTCCGCCGCCGTCATCGGGCGTGTGTTCTGGTGGGGAGCGGTCGCGGCGCTCTCGGGCGGCGAGGGCCGCGACGTGGGGCCGTCGCTGCAAGCGCTCGCCCGCAAGGGGCTCGTGGGGCCGGACGTCTCGCGGCTGGGCCAAGAGGACGCCTTCCGCTTCGCGCACATCCTCGTCCGCGATGCCGCCTACAACGGCATTCCGAAGTCCGTCCGGGCCGAACTCCACACGCGCTTCGCCGACTGGGCCGAGGCCCGGACGCGGGAGCTCGCCGGCGAATACGAAGAGATCGTCGGCTACCACGTCGAGCAGGCGCACGACTACCACATGCAGCTCGGAGGCTCGCGCGAGCGCGTCGAGGCGCTCGGCCGGCGGGCGGCCGTGCTCCTGGGCGCGGCGGGCGACAGGGCCTTCGCGCGCGGGGACATGCCGGCCGCGGTCAAGCTGCTCTCACGGGCGACCGCTCTCTTCCAGCCGGACGACCTCGAGCGTCTCGAGCTCCTGCCGCGGCTGGCCTTCGCGCTCCTCGAGACCGGCGACTTCGCGCGGCTACAGGAGACGACGGCGGAGACGGCACAGGCCGCCGAGGCCTGTAACGACACGGGCCTCCGGGCGCACGCGGTCATCCTCAACCTCTGGATCCGCCTCTTCACGGACCCGGTAGGCTGGGCGGAGGAGGCCGAGAAGGAGGCGACGCGCGCGGCGGCCGCCTTCGAGGAGGTGGACGACGCCCGCGGCCTCACCAAGGCCTGGTCGCTCCTGGCCCTCGTCCACATCTTCAGGTGTCGGTTCGGCGCCGCCGAGCACGCGTGGCGCCAGGCGGCGGCGCACGCCGATCGTGCGGGCGACCGTCGCGACGAGCTGGAGAGCCTCGCCTGGGTTCCGCTCATGACCTGGGCCGGGCCGACCGCCGCCGAGGAGGGGATCGCGCGCTGCACCGAGATCCGCAACCGGGTCGGGGGCGACAAGAAAGCGGTGGCTAGCGCGCTGATCGCGAAGGCGGTGTTCGAGGCGGGCCTCGACCGGATCGACCAGGGACGCGCGTGCATCGCTGACGCGAAGGCGCTCCTCTCCGAGGCGGCGCTCACCGTGTGGCTGCGCGGTCCGCTCGCCCAGTTCGCGGGCTGGGCGGAGCTGATCGCCGGCGACGCCGGGGCTGCGGAGCGGGAGCTCCGCGCCGGCTACGACGTCCTCAGCGAGATCGGCGAGGTCGCCTGGCTCTCCACCGTAGCGGCGATCCTCGGCGAGGCCGTGTACCAGCAGGGCCGGCTCGACGAGGCCGAGGAGCTCGCAAACGTCAGCGAGAGCGTGACGGCGCCCGACGACGTGTACTCGCACGTGACGTGGCGCGCTGTCCGGGCAAAGGTGCACGGGCGGCGAGGCGAGGCCGAGCCGGCGGAGCGGCTGGCGCGAGAGGCCGTCGCGCTCGCCGAGACGGGGGACTTCCTCCACCTTCAGTGGTACACGCTCATGACGCTGGCGGAGGTCCTGCAGCTGCTGGGACGCGGGTCGGAAGCGGGTGACGCGGCTCGAGCCGCCGTCGCCGTGGCCGAGCGGAAGGGGAGCGTCGTGGGCGCCCGCGCCGGGCGCGCGTTCCTCGAGCGTCTCGCCGCCGAAGTCTCGACGGGTTAGCAAGCTCCGCCCCGCCCACCGGGCGATTGAAGCGGGTCGCGAGGACGTTTTCGTCGAGTCGCTGCGGCAGAGCGGCCTGCGCGACCCCTGAGTCGGGCTGCGCCTTTGGCAGTTCCTATTGCGCCGGTTCCAGGCGCTGGTGGGACAAGCGCTCCGCGACAGCCGCCAGGTAGGCCTCGACGTAGTCGGCGACCATCCGCTCCGGCGAGAACCTCTGCTCGGCGTGCCGCCGGATCGCGAGCGGCTCGAGCCCGTCGGCCGCCTCGAGCGCCTGCGGCATCGAGCGGTAGTCGGGGACGATGACCCCGGTGACCCCGTCGTCCACCACCTCCGGGACGGCGCCCCAGCGACTGGCGATCACGGGCGTCCCGCACGCCATCGACTCGACCATGACGAGGCCGAAGGGCTCCTGCCAGCGGATCGGGAAGAGCGTCGCGCGTGCGTTCTGGAGCAGCTCGACCTTCTCGCCGTGCGTCACCTCGCCCAGGTATTCGACGCGGTCGGAGAGGTGCGGCTCGACGTACTGGCGGAAGTACTCCTGCTCCAGAGGCTCGCGGCACTTGCCCGCGATCTTCAGCGGCAGGCCCGTCTCGATCGCGACGGCGACCGCGCGGTGGCAGCCCTTCTCGTAGCTCATGCGGCCCAGGAAGAGCAGGTACTCGCCGCGGTGGGGATGCGCTGGGTAGAGCGAGAAGTCGATCGCGTTGGGGCAGTTCGCGAGCCAGGGCAGGTCCGGCTTGGGCGCCCGCTGGTTCATCGAGATCGAGATCAGCCGCGAGCCGGGAACGACGCGGCAGATCTGCTCGTACATCTCCCCAGGCTCGCCGTCGAGCGGCCCATGCACTGTGTGGACGACGGGCGTGTCGACGAGACCGCCGAGCGTCAGGCCGAGCATCCCCGTGTGGTCGTGGATCACGTCGAACTCGCCGGCGCGGTCGAGCGCCGCCAGGGCGTGGCGGAGCTCCCAGTACGTGTGACCGATCCACTCGCTCGGCGCCGTCTCGTGGGCGGCCGCGAGCTTGGCGCGCGTGCGCGAGTCGCCCGACGCGAACAGCGTCACGTCGTGGCCGGCGTCGACGAGGCCGTCCGCGAGCAGCGCCACGACCCACTCGATCCCGCCGTAGCCGGTCGGCGGCACCGGGAACCAGCACGGCGAGAGGACGGCGACGCGGAGCGGCCCCTCGGTCACTCGAGCTCCTCCACGTTCACCGTCCCCTCCTCGAGGCGGATCTCCCACTGCGCGTCGAACGCCCGCACGCCCGTCAGCCTGACCGATCCGGCCCACGCAGGGAGCTCCGGCGGGGCGACAGTGGTCAGCGTGTGCAGGCGCGGGTCGGGCACGAGGCCGAGGAGTAGCTGGAGGAGCAGGACGGGCGTGCCTGCGGCCCACGCCTGCGGCCGGGCCGCGGTCGGGTAGGGGACCGGGAAGGGCGTGTCCGAGCGGCGGAGGCCGGCGAAGACCTCCGGGAGCTGGTGGCCGAAGAAAGCGGACGCCTCGAGCATCCGGCGCGCGATGCGCTGCGCC
The DNA here is from genome assembly GCA_014534295.1 of Thermoleophilia bacterium. Classification (GTDB taxonomy): domain Bacteria; phylum Actinomycetota; class Thermoleophilia; order Gaiellales; family Gaiellaceae; genus JACVRU01. Next base: position 17,054 of record JACVRU010000013.1, read on the forward strand.
TCGCGCCAGCGCCCCTGCCGGGCGAGGCCGGCCGCGATCAGGGAGTTGTCGTGTGGCCAGACGCTGCCGTTGTGGTACGAGAGGGGGTTGTACGCGGCGTCCTCGCTCGACATCGTGCGGACGCCCCAGCCCGACCAGAGCGCCTCGCCCATGAGCGCGTCGACGACGGCGTCCACGCGCTCCGGCGGGACGATCCCGCTCCAGAGCAGGTGACCGATGTTCGAGGTCAGGGCGTCGACCGGCCGCTTGTCCGCGTCGAGCGCGAGCGCGTAGTGCCCGCCCCGGCCTTCGACCCAGAACGCCTCGTCGAAGCGCCGACGCAGCTCGTCGGCCTCGGCCTCGAGCCGCCCGGCGAGCTCGCGGTCGCGCCACACCTCCCGGGCGAGCTCGGCGGTGCGCCGCTTGGCGTCGTAGACGTAGCCCTGCACCTCGCAGGGAGCGATCGGCGCCTGCGCGAAGCGACCGTCGGCGAAGCGCTGGGAGTCGCCGGAGTCCTTCCACGACTGGTTCGCGAGCCCGCGCGGCGTGCGGCGCTCGTACTCGACGAACCCGTCCCCGTCCCGGTCGCCGTGCTCGTCGATCCAGCGGAGCGCCTTCAGCGCCGGCTCGTGCAGCTCCCGGACGAGCAGCAGGTCGTCCGTCCACCGCCAGACCTCCGAGAGCAGGATCAGGTACAGCGGCGTCGCGTCGACCGTGCCGTAGTAGCGCTCGAACCAGACGCTCGCGGTCTTCCCCGTCCGGACCTCGTGGACGATCTTGCCCGGCTCGGCGTCGATCGCCGCGTCGACCGCGTCCGCCTGGAGCTCGGCGAGCTGGCACAGCGCCGCCCGGGCGAGCTCCGGGCCGAAGAGGAGCGTCTGGAGCGAGGCGACGATCGTGTCGCGTCCGAAGACGGTCATGAACCACGGCATGCCCGCGGCGGGCAGCTTGCCCTGGTCGCCGTTCGACCGGAGGCGGAGTGCCGCGAGGTCTGCGACGGACTGGCCGAACGCGTGCTGGAGCGCATCCCAGGTGGCGCGCAGCTGCGGCACGCGCAGCTCCCACGCGGCCAGCGACTCGCGGACGTGGGCGAGCTCGTGCCCGAACCGGCCCTCGATCTCCGGCGGCCGGACGGGATCGCCGCCCCGCGTCGGGACGACGTCGACGACGAGCTTCCACTCGGCGCGGGGCTCGAGCTCGATGCGGTAGACGAGGCCGGCTCCGTTCGCCTCGGCCGGGCGCGAGACGATCACCTGCGTGTGCTCGTTCCACGACGGGTCGGGATCGCTGAAGAGCACCTGGTTGTGGTCCGCGTCCCAGAAGGCCTCCGCCGGCGGCGGCAACGGCCGCGCCCGCTCCGGGTTGCCGAGGGCGAAGTCGCGGTCCTTGACCGTGAACATGTCCGCGAAGTCGGCGGCGAGCTCGAGCGCGAGCTCGAAGACGACGGGCTCCAGCGTCTCGTTCCACACGCGGATCCGGTCCTGCATCGCCTCGCCGACGAAGCGCTCGCGCGCGATCAGCAGCGAGTCCTGCGCCAGCCCGTCGAGAACAGGGTTGCGCAGGTAGAAGGCGGCGGAGAAGTACTCGACCTTCTTGGCGGCGAGCAGCAGCGGCGGCTCGCCGTTGATCGTCAGCCGCAGGCGCGACAGATGGCGGACGTCCTCGTGGAAGAAGCCGCTCGTCTCCTCGGTGCCGATGTCGCCGAGGTCGTCGCAGATGCAGAACGTCGAGCCTTCGAGGATCGTCAGCGTCATTCGCTGCGGAGGATGCGGCCTCCGGAGGACTGCGCGAGCGCCTTGACGACGAGCTCGTCCACGTTGACGTGAGGCGGGCGGGTGAGCGCGAAGAGCACGCACTCGGCGATGTCGTCGGGCGTCATCGCCTCGACGCCGCGGTAGACGGCCGCGGCCTGCTCCTCGTCCCCGCGGAGGCGGACCCGGGAGAAGTCCGTCTCGACGAGGCCGGGGTCGACGGTCGTCAGCCGGATCGGGCGGCCGAGGAGGTCCTCCCGCAGCGCGTACGTGAAGCCGCGGACGGCGAACTTGGACGCGACGTAGAGCGATCCCTGCTCGTACGCCTGCCGGCCGGCGACCGAGCCGATGTTGACGATGTGCCCACCGTCGCGCAGATGGGCGAGACAGAGGCGCGTCATGCGGATCAGCCCGTTCACGTTCGTCTCCAGCACGATCCGCTCGTCCTCCTCGGTGGAGTCCCAGAAGGGGTCGCGACCCAGGGCCAGGCCGGCCGCGTTGACGAGCACGTCCAGGCCGCCGAGCCGCTCGGCCGCCTCCGAGACGAAGCGCTCGCAGGAGGCGGGATCGGTCACGTCGAGGGCGAGCGGGACGTCGGCGTCGAGCCGGTCGGTCCTCCGGGCGCCGGCCGCGACCCGGGCTCCGGCGGCGCGCAGCGCGCGGACCGTGGCCGCCCCGATGCCGCTCGACGCCCCCGTGACGATGGCCGTCTTGCCGTCGAGGGTCACCGGCGAATCTCTAACAGACCGGGCGCATGCTCCACCTGGAGGGTCGTGTGCTCGAGCCCGAAGCGGTCCCGGAGCAGCCGCTCCAGTTCGGCGCGGGCGGCGTGGCAGTCGGCGCCGGGCTCGACCAGGACGTGCGCCGAGAGCGCCGGGAAGCCGCTCGTGATCGTCCAGACGTGCAGGTCGTGGACCTCCTCGACGCCGTCCACCGAGACCATCTTCGTGCCGACCTCGTTGGGGTCTATGCCGCGCGGGGCCTGCTCCAGCAGTATGTTCGTCGACTCTTTAAGGAGCTTCCAGGAGCTGCCCAGCACCAGAAAGCCGATC
>JACVRU010000063.1 GCA_014534295.1 Thermoleophilia bacterium
GAGCCGGACGACGGGCTCTTCGACGTCCTCCTGATCGGCGACCTGACGAAGCGCGACCTGATGGTCACGCTGCCGAAGATCTTCCGCGGCAAGCACCTTCCGCATCCGAAGGCGGAGGTGCTCCGCGGTGCGCGCGTCACCGTCGACGGCGGCGCCCGGGAAGGCCGGATGCACGACGTCGTCGTCGCGGTAGGCCGCTACTTCGGCGGCGGGATGATGATCCTCCCCGAGGCCGAACCAGACGACGGCCTCTTCGACGTGCTCCTGATCGGCGACCTGACGAAGCGCGACCTGCTCCAAACACTGCCCAAGACCTACCGCGGGAAGCACCTGCCGCATCCCAAGGCCGAGGTGCTGCGTGGCGCCGTCGTCACGGTCGACGCTGACGAGCCGCTGCCGATCGAGCTCGACGGCGAGCAGCCGGGGACGACGCCCGCCAGTTTCGAGATCGTCCCCCGCGCGCTGCGCGTGCGCGTGCCCTAGCTGGAGGAGGTCTTCTTCTTCGCGGCCGTCGTCGTGCTGCGCTTGCGGGGCGCCGGCTTCTGCTCGACCGCCGCCAGGCGCTGCTCCAGCTCGGACACGCGGCGCTCGAGCTCGTCCAACCCGCGGACCTTCTTCTGGAGCTCGTCGACGCGGCCCCGCAGGGTGTTGGCGACGTCGGCGAGCCGGTCCGCGCCCGGCGCGTCGCCGAGGCGCTTGATCGCCTCCTCGCCGGCCTCGGCCAGGCGGCTCAGCAGGTCCCTGGGCTCCCCTCGCTGCGCCATCGCCCCGAAGTGTAGGGACGCACGACGACCGGCGTCCCGGGGAACGCGAGCCCGAAGTCGGAGGATCGCGTCCCGGAGGCCCAGGCAACCACATTGTGGCCAACTCTTCACCCTTTCGAGCGTCGCAGCTTGACGAGAGGGGCGTACCCTGGGAGGAAGATGCAGGTCGAACGTCCACGATCGCCGAAGCACGAGCACACCGTCGTGATCCTGCACGCGCTCCGCCAGCGCTCCGGCATCCCGTATGAGGTCGAGCGCCAGGTTTGCTCGGCCTGCCGGCAGGTGCTGGAGGAGCGGCGGCTCCGGCGGACCGCCGCCTAGCTCGACAGCGCGGCGACGACGGCGGGGAGCAGCTCCCCCGCGGAGCCGTCGAGCCTGACGGCGGCGTCGGGGTCGTACGGCGTCGGGCCCCTGTTCACGATCGCGAGCTTCCCGCCGGCGGCCAGCGTCTCCTCGGGCAGCGCGGCGACCGGGTGGACCTCGAGCGAGGAGCCGACGACGAGCAGCAGCCCGGCCTCGCGCGCGAGCGCGACGGCTCGGTCGAGCTCCGGCTCGGGCATCGGCTCGCCGAACATGACGACGTCGGGCTTGAGGACGGCGCCGCAGGCCTCGCAGGCCGGCACGGGAAGCCGCGCGACGACGTCCGCCAGCGGCACGCGCAGCCCGCACGCGCGGCAGCTCGACGTGCGGATGGAGCCGTGGACCTCGACGACGTCCACCGAGCCCGCGCGCGCGTGCAGCGTGTCGATGTTCTGGGTCACGACGGCGGCGACGAGGCCGCGCCGCTCGAGCTCGGCGAGCGCGAGGTGCCCGGGGTTGGGCTCGGCCTCCAGGAGCACGCCGAGGCGTCGGGCGTAGAACTCCCAGACCTGCTCGGGGTCCCGCTCGAAGGCCCAGATCGAGGCGACCTCCATCGGGTCGTACTCGGCCCAGATCCCGGTTGCCGAGCGGAAGTCCGGGATGCCGCTCTCAGTGCTGACGCCGGCCCCGGTGAGCACGACGCAGGGCTGGCTACTGCCGATCAGCTCGGCGAGGCTCCGGACCGCGTCCACGGACATGCGCGAACTCTCGCCGATCGAGCCCGGGCCGCGGCTACCGGGTCAGCTCGAGGCTCTCGGCCATCCGGTCCACGACCTCCTTGTTTCCCTCGAAATCGAGGGCCCCGAGCGCGTAGGTCGAGAGGATGACGGCGTCGTCGTCGACCTCGACGCCGACCAGGTAGAAGCGAACACCGCGGTCCAGGAGGCCCTCGCCCGTGGTCTCGGCCTCCAACCGCACGGCGTTGCGTCCCGCGATCTGCGTCTCCTCCAGGTCGAGGATCTCCCGGGTTCGGTCGTCGCCGGCGAGCACGTCCAGCGGAACCGGCTCTCGGCTTACGAGCACAGCCACGTCGAAGAACTCTGTCCCCTCCGGCACCTCGAACGGCTCCGCGTCGAAGAAAGTGCAGCCCTCTTCGTGCCAGTCCTCGGGATAGGAGACCGCGTAGCCTCCCTCCTCGCTCGTGCACTCTGCCCCGAGCTGCGGCCCGGCCGTCGTCGGCTCCGGCTCCGTCGCGGTCGGCACCGTCTCGGTGGTCGACGGCGAGGTTCCGGCGTCCTCCCCGTCGCCGCCGCACCCGGCGACGGCGAGCGAGAGGGCGAGGACGAGGAGCAGCCGGCCCATGTACTCGTCGTCGCCCTTCGGTCGGGTCCGAAACCTACGATTCCGGCGTGGACGGCTTCCCGCTCTCGACTCGCGTCCGCGTGCGCTTCGCCGAGACGGACGCCCAGGGCGTCGCCCACAACGCGAGCTACCTCGTCTGGTTCGAGCTCGCCCGCGTCGAGTATCTCGAGCGGTTCGCCGACGGCTACCCCGCCCTACGACAGCGCGGGATCGAGGCGTTCGTCACCGAGGCGCACGTTCGCTACGGCGCACCGGCGCGCTTCGACGACCGGCTGACGCTCCACGCGCGCTGCTCGGACGTCCGCGGCGCCCGATTCAGGTTCGAGTACCGGCTCGAGCGCGATGGCACCGTCGTGGCGGACGGCTGGACGGCGCACGCCTGCGTCGACGCGGTCACGCACCGGCCGACCCGCGTCCCGGACTGGCTCGCCGACGCTATCGCCCGGGCGGAGGCGGCTCCGGCTTAGCGGCCTCCTCCTCGTCCTTCTCCTCGACCATCGTCCCGATCCGGACGACGCGCTTCTCGCCGCGGTAGTTCGTCGTCCAGGTCTCGTCGTAGAGGAGCTCGCCGTTCGGCAGGTACACCTTCCGCGTCACCGTCACGGACCGGGGCGGCTCGCCCTCCTCCTCCACGACGCGCCGGCCCTTCGGCAAGTCCGGGTCGGCGATCCGCTCGACGGGAGGCCCGCCCCGCACCGTCAGCGGACCGGCCGAGCTCACCACCCTGCGCCCCGTCGGCGCGCCGTAGAGCGAGACGGCGATGCCGCTGTCGGTCGACCAGCCCTTGACGAGGATCCACTTCGCCGTATCGTTGACGAACTTCAGGTCCAGGTCGGGATAGTTGACGGTCGCGTCGCGGCCGAGCGGGTACCGGCCGATGTAGAGCGCGTGCGGGTTGCGTTCGGCGACCTTCAGGCCCGCCTCCCAGGCCGCGTTGAAGACCGTCGTGGCGACCTGCGAGACGCCACCGCCGATGTCCTCCTCGTACTCGTTGCCGATGATCACCGGCGCCTTGCGGAAGCCGCGCTCCGCCGTCCGCTCGCCGACCGCGTCGTTGAGGGAGAACGTGCCGCCGGGCGCGACGAGCGTGCCGTCGAGCAGCGAGATCGCGAGCTGGAGGTTGTGGATGCGGTCTGCGGAGCCGGCATAGGCGGTCGAGTAGGCGACCAGCTGGCTCGTGATCCCCATCGCGCGCGCCTCGGCGGTCGTGCGCTCGGGCGGAGCGGATCGGGTCGAACCGACGGCCACGCGGTCGGCGGGCGAGACCGCCGCCGCGAGGATCGCCTCCGCCGTCGCGGCTCGGGCCAGCTCGCGGCCGTAGACGCCCGAGACGACCCGCACGGAGCCGTCGCCACGAATCTGGAAGCCCGCGTCCACCGGCGGGCGCGCGACGCGCTCGGCGATCCGGTCGAGGAACCGGTCGGCATGCCGTCCCCCGATCGAGAGCCTGGAGCGGCCCTCGGCCGGCAGCACGAGCATCCCGGCGAGGCGCTGCCTCGTCAGCCGCCAGCCGGTCTTGCCGATGCGGAGCCGAACGGGCCCGGACAGCGCCGTACGGGTCTGCGCCAGCGCCCGGCGGAGCTCCTGCCCCGTGACGGCCGGCGTCGTGATCCGCACCGGCAGGCCCACAGTCGTCCGGACGAAGGTGGAGAGAGCGCGCGCGACCACCTGCTCCGCCGCCGCGCGGTCGAGCGCCTGGCCGGTCAACCCGGAGACGAGCACGGGCCTGAGCCCTTCGAGGCGGATCGAGGCGTCGCGCGCCGGCCGCTCGACCTCCCGCGCGATCTCGCCCAGGGCGTAGTCGAGCGAGGCCGCCGAGACCTCGGTCGCGGGGACGATCTCCGCTCCGAAGATGCGCGTGTGGATACGCCGGAAGCCGCGAACGGGCCCGAAGCCCTCCCCCTCGCGGCGCGCGGTCTCGACGGCGGCCGCCCAGTCCACCTTCACGCCGAGCTGCGCCGGCGTCAGGTCGAAGCTGTTCGTACCCGCGACGAAGGTAACCGGGGTCGCCTGGAGCCGTGCGAAGCGGCGCTCGAGGAGCGCGCGCGCCTCGGACGCGGTGAGGCCGCCGACGTCGACACCGGCGACGTGCACGCCCTCAGCGATGCGGGCCGGCGAGCCGGCGAAAGCGAGCCCGAGCGCGAGTCCGGCGGCCGAGACCGCGGCCACGCCGATCAGGAACGCGCGGAGCGGCCCCGCGAGGTCGCGGCGGCGGAGAGCAGCGGTCGAGGACGCCCCGGCGCGCAAGCCGCCAGTGTAGCCCCGGCTCCGGCGCGGCCTAGTCGCGCGGGAGGAAGATCTCCCGGGCGATCACGAGCCGCTGGATCTGCGACGTGCCCTCGTAGATCTGGAACAGCTTGGCGTCGCGCATCAGCTTCTCGACGGGGTACTCCTTGATGTAGCCGTAGCCGCCGAAGACCTGGACGGCGTCGGTCGTCGCCTTCATCGCCGTGTCGGCCGCGAAGCGCTTGGCGAACGAGGAGTAGAGCGTCGCCCGGCGCCCGTGGCCCTGGTCGAGCATCCAGGCGGCCTGCCAGCAGAGCAGCCGCGACGCCTCTATCTCGGCGGCCATGTCGGCGATCAGGAAGTTGACGCCCTGGTGCATCGCGATCGGGACGTCGAACGTGACCCGCTCGCGGGCGTACTCGACGGCGTAGTCGTAGGCCGCCTGCGCGACCCCGACCGCGCCTGCGGCCGTCCCGGGCCGCGTGAAGTCGAGCGTCTGCATCGCGATCTTGAAGCCGTCGCCCTCCTCGCCGAGGCGGTTCGCCGCCGGCACGATGACCTCCTGGAGGGAGAACGCGGAGGTGTCGGTCGAGCGCTGCCCCATCTTGTCCAGGTGCTTCTCGACGGTGATGCCCGGCGCGTCCATCGGCACGACGAAGGCCGACAGCCCGTGGTGACCCTGGGACGCGTCGGTCTTGGCGAAGACGACCGTCCACGCCGCGTGGCCCGCGTTGGAGATGAAGGTCTTCGACCCGTTGAGGACGTAGTCGTCTCCCTGCCGCACCGCGGTCGTGCGGATCCGGGCCACGTCCGAGCCGGCGTCGGGCTCCGTCAGCCCGAACGAGCAGAGGATCGGCTCCTCGAGCAGCGGCGGCAGCCACTCGGCCTTCTGCTCCTCGCTGCCGGCGAGGATCACCGGCGCTGCTCCGAGCGTGTTCGCGACGATCGAGACGGCGACCCCCGCGCAGCCCCACGAGAGCTCCTCGCCGATCAGCATGCCCTCGAAGCACGGCAGTCCGAGACCGCCCTGCTCCTCGGGAACGTGGACGTTCATCAGCCCGAGCTCGTGCGCCTTGGCGATCAGGTCGGCGGGGTGCGTCTGGTGCTCGTCGTAACCGGCCGCCCTCGGCCGGATCTCCTGCTCGGCGAACTCGTGGGCGAGCGCCCGGAGCGCGCGCTGCTCCTCCGTGAGCTCGAACGACACGCCTCCCGCAACCGTCGTGGCCATATCTCTCTCCTCTATTGACTCGCCAGTCAATGGCGAGTCTAGCGAGATCTGGGCTAACCTGATTGCCCTTTTCGAGTCGTATTTCCTAGTTGCGGCCCTCTTACCTGGCACTCGTCCTCGCGGCGGCAGCCGTCCTCGCGGCTCCGGCGGGCGCAGCCATGCCGAAGCGGCCGCCGGTCGCGTGGCTGAAGGGGGAGGGGAACTACACGAAGGCCTCCCGCCCGCCGCAGGCGATCCGGTTCATCGTCGTCCACGTGACGGAGGGCGCCTTCTGGCCGTCGATCCGGTGGCTCCAGAGCGAGCAGTCGCACGCGTCGTCGCACTACATCATCTCGAGGCGCGGGCGGATCGTGCAGCTCGTCCACCGTTCCGACATCGCCTGGCACGCGGGGAACATGGCGATCAACCGGGCCTCGATCGGGATCGAACACGAGGGCATCGTCAGCGACCCGGCCGGATTCACGCACGCGCAGTACGTCGCCTCGGCGAAGCTCGCCGCCTGGTACGCGCGGTCCTCGCTGATCCCGATCGATCGCGCGCACTTCATCGGGCATGCCGACGTGCCGAACCCCTTCCGTCCGGGCGCCGTCGGCGGCTCGGACGGACACACGGACCCGGGCCCCCACTGGAGCTGGGGCAAGTACCTGCGGCTCGTCCGCAAGTTCGCCTTCCCGCCGGAGCCCGTCCGCGTGACCGTCGCCGCCCCGAACCTGCGGAACGGGAAGCTCGTCAAGGGCACCTTCCGCTGGCGCGCCAAGACGACTGGTCCCGTCCGCAAGGTCGAGGTGGTCGTCGACGGCAAGGTGCGCCTGCGCGACCTCCGGGCCCCGTTCGGCGGCCTCTGGGAGACGCGCGGGCTCGCGAACGGCCGGCACACGATCGAGCTGCGCGCGCACGGCCCCCGCGGGGCGCGCTCCGTCGCCCGCTACCGGGTCGTCGTCAGGAACCGACCGTACGTCCTCCGCGCGAGCGCCCCCCTGGAGGCGGCCGGCCTCGTCGAGCTCCAGGCGCGCCTGACGGGCGGCAAGACCAAGCAGGTGCTGCTCTTCCTCGACGGCAAGCGAGTCGACCACGACCGGAGCCGACCGTACGTCTTCTCGTGGAACTCCGCGCGGGTCGCCAACGGCCGTCACGTGCTCGAGCTCCGGGCGACCGACCGCTTCGGGCGGACGGCGTCGAAGCGGCTCACCGTCACGGTCGTGAACCCGGCGATCGCCTCCCAGACGGTGGCAGACGGCGTCTGGACGGTGCAGACGAAGGGCCGCGTCGAGCGGGTCGAGCTGCTCGTGGACGGTGAGGTGAGGGCGACGCTGACCGCCGCTCCCTTCGCCTGGCCGCTCGACCTCGACCCGGCTGGGCGCACGCTCGTCGCGCGCGCCGTCGGCCTCAACGGCGCCGTCGCCGAGGCGCCGCTCGCTCCTTAGGAGGAGCTAGCTCTCCGCGATCGCCTCGGCTGCAAGCTCGCGCCCGCGGTCGGTGAGCTCGAGACCGCCGGCCCCGGCCGTGACGAGCCGGCCGCGGACCGCGCTCCGGACGATCCGGTCGGCGAACGGCTCGTCCCAGCGCAGCAGCTCGCGCAGGTGGTCCAGCCGGCTCTCGACGGCCGCCTCGGGCCGGCCCTCGTGGGTGAGCAGATGGATGGCGAGCATCGTCTCCGCGAAGCGGACGCGCTGACGCGCGCGCCGCCGCCAGAGGGCGACCAGGCCCCGGCCGGGGGCGAGGAACAGCGCTGCGGCGAACTGGAGCCCGATCACCGCCGCGATCGAGCCGGCGATCGACGCGTCGAGCCAGTACGCGAGCCAGTAGCCGGCAATCCCGCCCGTCGCGCCCATGGCTGCTGCCAGCCCGACCATCGTCCCGAGCCGGTCCGTGAGCAGGTACGCCGTCACCGGCGGGCCGACCATCAGCGCGACGACGAGGATCGACCCGACCGCATCGAAGGCGCCCACCGCGGTCACCGAGACGAGCCCCATCAGTCCGTAGTGGACGAGCGCGGGCGAGAATCCGAGCGCGTAGGCGAGCCCCGGATCGAAGGACGCGACCTTCAGCTCCTTCCAGAAGGCGCCGATCAGCACCGCGTTCAAGAGCAGGATCGCCGTCATCTTCACGAGCGCGGCCGGCCCCCAGTCCCAGCCGAAGAGGACGAACCGGTCGAAGGGGGCGAAGGCGACGTCCCCGAGCAGCACCACGTCGATGTCGAGGTGGACGCTGCCCGCGTAGCGGGAGACGAGGATCACGCCGATCGAGAAGAGCGCCGGGAAGACGAGCCCGATCGCGGCGTCCTCGCGAACGAGCCCCGTCCGCCGGAGGAGCTCGATCAGCCACACGGTCACGAGCCCGGTCAGCGCCGCTCCCGCCACGAGCGCGGGCGAGCTCAGGTCGCGGACGACGAAGAAGGCCACCACGATCCCGAGCAGGACGGAGTGCGTGATCGCGTCGCTCGCCATCGCGAGCCGCCGGAGCACGAGGAAGACGCCGGGCAGCGCGCAGCCGACCGAGACGACCACGGCGATCAGCTGGATCTCGACCTGGGCGCTCGTCACCGCTCGTCCTCCAGCCGCTGCGCCTCCTCACGTCCGGCGCGCGTGACGGCCCACTCGTCCTCGCCCAGCCGCTCGGCCAGCCCGCGCCGCCGCAGCTCCTCGAGCTGCTCCTCCACCCGCGCCCCGCCGGCCAGTCTCAGTACCGCCGCCGAGTGGCCGTGCGCGCCGCCCTCGTGCTCGCGCGCGAGCGCCTCGAGCCCGCCCAGGACCGCCTGCAGGCGAAGCCGCCTCGCCCGCCCGCGCTCGAGCCAGCGCCGGGCGACGAGGCCTCGCCGCGGCGCGAAGAGGATCGAGACGAGCACGAGCGCCGTGAGGCAGACCACGATCGTCGGGCCTGTCGGCAGGTGCTCCGCCTGGGCGGAGAGGACGGCGCCGCCGATGCCTGCGAGCGCGCCGATCGCGGCGGCGATCACCATCATCGCGCCCAGCCGGTCGGTCCACTGGCGGGCCGCCGCTGGGGGGGGGACGACCATCGCCGTCATCAGGACGACGCCGACGGCCTGCAGCCCGATCACGATCGCGACGACGAGCAGCCCGGTCAGCAGCACGTCGAGCGCGCGGATGCGCAGCCCGAGCGTGGCCGCGAAGTCCGGGTCGAAGGACAGCAGCTTGAGCTCCTTCCAGAAAGCAAGCGCGACGAGCAGCGCGGCCGCGCCGAGAGCGGCGATCGAGACCACGTCGCGCTGGACGAGCGCGGCCGCCTGGCCGAACAGATACGTGTCGAGCCCGGCCTGCCGGGCGTCGGGCCGGCTCTGGATCCAGGTCAGCAGCACGAGCCCGGCCCCGAAGAAGACGGAGAGGACGAGAGCGAGCGCCGCGTCCAGCTTCACCCGGGTCGTCCGGACGATCGCGAAGACGCAGAGCGTGGCCGCGAAGCCGGCCGCGGCGGCGCCGGCCACGAGCACGATCGACGCCTTGCTGCCGGTGAGCACGAACGCGGCGGCGATCCCGGGCAGCGCCGCGTGCGAGATCGTGTCGCCGAGGAGGCTCTGCCGCCGCAGGACGGCGTAGGTGCCGAGCGAGCCGCTGACGATTCCGATCAGCGCGGCCCCGAGCGCGATCGTCCGCAGCGTGTAGTCCGTGAAGAGCTCGGTGACCAACTACGCCCGCGCGCCCAGGAACGCCTCGCGGCCGCCGTAGGTGCGGCGGAGGTTCTCGTCGGTGAACACCTCGGCGACCGGCCCGCTCGCCACGCGCCGGACGTTGAGCAGCGTCACCGAGTCGAAGTACTCGGGCACGGTCTGGAGGTCGTGGTGGACGGCGACGACGGTGCGGCCGGCCCGTTGGAGCGCCCGCAGCAGGTCGACGATCGCCCGCTCGGTCGTCGCGTCGACGCCCTGGAACGGCTCGTCCATCAGGAACACCCGCGCGTCCTGCACGAGCGCGCGCGCGAGGAAGACGCGTTGCTGCTGGCCGCCGGATAAGTTCGAGATTTGGCGGTTCGCGTAGGGCAGCATGTGCACCTTTTCCAAACAGGCGCGGGCGATCTCGCGGTCCTCTTTGCTCGGGCGCTTGATCAATC
>JACVRU010000074.1 GCA_014534295.1 Thermoleophilia bacterium
CCTCCGCCCCGATCCCGTGCGACTGGACCGAGCGGCCGTTCACGACGAGCACCGCGCGCCGTCCCCTGCGTGCGTGCGCCCAGACGATCGACCCGGCCGCCCGCACCTGCGCCTCGAAGCTCGAGTCCGGCGGCTCGCCGACGTCGATCCCTTCTGCGGCGTCCAGGAGCACCGCGACTTCGTCGCGGGGCGCGTCCTCGAGCTCCTTCACCATCAGCGCCCCGCGGCGGGCAGTGGAGGGCCAGTGCACCATGCGCAGGGACTCGCCCTCCTCCCACTCCCGGACGCTGTGTACGTCGAAACCGCTCGGCCGGCGGAGCAGGAGGCGGCGGCCCTCGAGCCGCTGCGAGCCCGTCTCGGTGAACAGGTCCTCGGGCTCGGTCAGCCGGGGGTAGACGAGCAGCGCGCCGGAGCCGGGGAGCACGAGCTCGGCCGAGGCGAGTCCGAACGGGTCCTCGAGAACGACCCGCGTCTCCTCGAAGCGGTACCGGCCGCGGGGGAGCGCCGGGACGACATACCTGCCCGCGAGTCGCCGGCCGGGGCGCCGTGTGAGCACCACCTCGCGCTCGCCGAGGCGGGCCATGCGGTCGACGACCGTCACGGCGGACGGCAGCAGGCGCCCCTCGTAGGCAATCTCGAGGTCGACGGGGACGTGCTCCCCCTCGACGCGCTCCTGGCCACCCCAGCTGCCGCGGCGGATCTGCATCGGCCGGGCCGCGAGCTGGATCCACGTCCGCGCGAGTCCGGCGGCGAGCACCAGCCCGACGGCGACCGGGTAGAGCGGCACGGCGCCGGATGCCCAGCCCGCCACGTAGAGGGCGGCCCCGAGCGCGAGCGCGAGCCTGCCGCGCGCGGTCAGCACTAGACCGGAACCGGGGTCTTCTCGACGACCTCGGCGACGATGTCCTCTGCGGACAGCCCCGCCGAGCGGGCCTCGGGCGCGAGGATCAGGCGGTGCGGAAGCACGTGGCCGACGATCGCCTTGACGTCGTCCGGCAGCAGGTACTCCCGTCCGCGTGCCAGCGCCCGGGCCTTCGCGACGCGGAGCAGCGCGATCCCGGCGCGGGGGCTCGCGCCGAGGTAGAGGCGTGGGTCGGAGCGCGTCTGGCGGAGGAGCGTGACGACGTAGCGGTGGAGGCTCTCCTCCACGAAGACCGCCTGCGCCTCGTCGATCAGCCGGATCACGTCCGGCGCGCTCATCACCGGTTCGAGCTCGTCGATCGGCGTGCCGGTCGTCTGCTCGGCGAGCATCCTGGCCTCCTCGGCGACGGGAGGGTAGCCGAGCGAGATGCGCAGGGAGAAGCGATCGAGCTGGGCCTCCGGGAGCGCGTAGGTGCCCTCGTACTCGATCGGGTTCTGCGTGGCGGCGACCATGAACGGCCGCGCGAGGCGGTACGTGACGCCGTCGACCGTGATCTGGTTCTCCTGCATGCACTCGAGCAGCGCCGCCTGCGTCTTCGGCGAGGCGCGGTTGATCTCGTCGACGAGCAGCAGGTTGGCGAAGACAGGCCCCGGCCGGAACTCGAACTCGTTCGTGCGCTGGTCGAAGACGTTGACGCCGGTGACGTCCGAGGGGAGCAGGTCGGGCGTGAACTGGAGGCGCGAGAAGGAGCAGTCGACCGAGCGCGCCATCGCCTTCGCCAGCATCGTCTTCCCGACGCCGGGGAAGTCCTCGATGATCACGTGCCCCTCCGCGACGAGGCAGAGGACGCACAGCTCGAGGACGTCGCGGGGCACGTGGAGCACCTGCCCCAGGTTGTCGGTCACGCGCTCGATCGCCGCCGCGGAAGCCTCGGCCGCGGCAGCCCTGAGCTCACTCGCCGGGTCGTCCATTCGCCTCCCTCAAGAGTCGGTGTGCCTCGTCCAGGATCGCAGCGGCCACCTCGCGCTTGGGCGCCTTCCCGATCCGCCGTTCCTCAGTCCTCGTGATCAGCACCACCTCGTTATCGGGCGCGTCGAACCCGACATCCTCCCGTGATACGTCGTTGAAGACGAGGAGGTTCGCGCGCTTGCGCTCGAGCTTCTCGCGGGCCCGGGCGATCCCGTCCTCGCCGGTCTCGGCGGCGAAGCCGACGAGGACGCGTCCGTTCGCCGGCAACTCCCCCAGCGCGGCGAGGACGTCGGTGGTCGGCTCGAGCTCCACTGTCCAGTTCGACGTGTCCTTGGGACGTTTGTCTGTGCGCACCTCCGCGGGCCGGTAGTCGGCGACTGCGGCGGCCATCACGACCAGGTCGGCCGAACCGGCGCGGGCGAGCGCCTCGCGCGCGAGGTCGTCGGCCGTCGGGGTCGCCACGGTCTCCATCCCGGGCGGTACGGGGACGGCGAGGTTCGCGGCGAGCAGCGTCACGTCAGCCCCCCGCCTGGCTGCCTCGACGGCGACGGCGACGCCCATCCGCCCGGAGGAGCGGTTGCCGAGGAAGCGGACGGCGTCGAGCGGCTCGCGTGTCCCGCCGGCCGTGACGAGGACGCGGACGCCGTCGAGCTCGTGCGCGCGCGCGAGGAGCTGCTGGGCGCGCGCGAAGATCTCCTCCGGCTCGGCCATCCGTCCCACGCCCAGCTCGCCCTCGGCGGTCTCGCCCTCGTCGGGGCCGATCAGGTCGGCGCCCTGCTCGGCCAGCAGGCGCGCGTTCTCGTGGACGGCCGGATGCGACCACATGCGCGGGCTCATCGCCGGCGCGACGAGGATCGGCCCCGGGTGGGCGAGCGCCGCCTCCGTGAGCACGTTGTCGGCGAGCCCGCGGGCGAGCTTGGCGAGCGTGTTGGCGGTGCAGGGGGCGACGACGAGCAGGTCGGCGCGCTCGAGGTGCGGGTACGGATCCTCGTTCAGCGGCCGCCGCGCGAGCGCAGCGAAGGTGCGGGCCGCGACGAAGCGCTCCGCGACGGGCGTGACGAGCGGGATCGGCTCGTGTCCGGCCTTGACGAAGAGCCGAACGAGCTCGCACGCCTTGTAGGCGGCGATGCCCCCGCTGACGCCGACGAGCACGCGGGCCATGCGGCCATTGTGCCTATGGCCCACAGTCACGAGGTGATCGGACGGCCGGGGAGGCGGCAGGCGTCGACCGCGCGTCGGACCGGTGGTCTTACGCGCGCTGGTAGGCGTACTTGATCTTGCCCTCGGAGATCTCCTCCAGGGACATGGTCAAGTGGTTGCTCGAGCGGGACTCCACGAGCGGCGGCGGCACCTCGAAGGTGCCCTCGCCGAGCTGGTGGTAGTAGTTGTTGATCTGCCGGGCCCGCTTGGCGCCGACGATCACGAGCGCATAGCGCGAGTCCACGTTGTCGAGCAGCTGGTCGAGCTTCGGATGGATCACGGTCGGGACATGGTACCGGCAGCCGAGAGAGCGTCGTTGACGATTCCCGCGAGCTCGTCCGCCGCGCGGTCGAGGTCGTCGTTGACGACGACGTGGGCGAACTCCCCCGCCTGCTGCTGCTGGCGCCGCGCGAGGGCCAGCCGCTCGCCGATCTCGCCGGCGCTCTCGGTGGCGCGGGCCCGCAGCCGGCGCTCGAGCTCCTCGAAGCTCGGCGCGTCGACGAAGATCGTCACCGCGCCGGGGACCTCGTCGCGGACGCGCAGCGCGCCCTCGGTCTCGAGGTCGAGCAGCGGAGCCTTCCCCGCGGCGCCGATCCGCTCGATCTCGGCGCGCGGCGTGCCGTAGCGGTGGCCCGAGACGTACGAGACCCACTCGAGCAGCTCGTCCTCGGCGACCATGCGGTCGAACTCGGCGTCCGAGACGAACCAGTACTCCCGGCCCTCCTGCTCCCCGGGGCGGCGCGGGCGGGTCGTCGCCGAGACGGCGAGCTCCAGCCGGCCGGGCAGCCGCTCGAGGAGCGCCTTCTCGAGCATGCTCTTCCCGGCCCCGGACGGGCCCGTGACCACGAAGACGGGTCTAGCGGGAGAAGAGCCCAATGAGCTCGGCCCGCTGTCGATCGGACAGCCCGCCCACCGTCTTCGACTGGCTGATGCGGCACTGGTTGAGGAAGCGGGCGGCCTTGACGCGGCCGAACTTCGGGACCGCCATGAGGATGTCGAACACCTTCGCGGTCTCGACGTAGTCGGGCGGTCGCTTCAGGATCTCCTCGACGCGGGCGCGCCCCTCTTTCAGGTCCTTCTTGAGCTGCGCCCGCCGGACACGGATCTCGTTCGCGCGCCGCAGTGCGTCCATGCGCTGGTCGAGGGAGCGGGCCGGAGCCTGCGCCTGGGTCTTGGGCGACATCACGGAGACGCACGAGTCTAGCACCTTCCCCGATGCGGTCAAACGAGAGCTTTTCTGGCCAAATCCAGGGGTTTTCTGTGCCGTAAACGATCCTCGTGCGCGATTCCCACCACATCCTCTGGACGACCGAGACCTCGAGCGGCGAGCTCGTGCGCCAGCTCGGCGCGCATCCGGACCGGCGCTTCGGGGTCCGAGAAGAGGACCGTCCCGAGCGCGACGGCGCTCGCTCCGCAGGCGAGCAGCTCCAGCGCGTCGCGCCCCGTCCGGACGCCTCCCATGCCCACGATCGGAAGGTCGACCGCCCGCGCGCACGCGTGGACGGCGGCGAGCGCGATCGGCTTCAGGGCCGGTCCGGACAGGCCTCCCACGGCCGTGCCGAGGCGGGGCGCGAGCGTGGTCTCGTCGAGGGCAAGGCCGCGGATCGTGTTCACGAGGGAGAGGCCGTCGGCGCCCTCGGCGGCGACGGCTCGCGCGTGCTCGGCGACGTCCCAGGCAGCCGGCGAGAGCTTCGCGACCAGGGGCAGGTCGGTCGCCGTCCGGCACGCGGCGACGATCTCCGCCGCGCTCTCCGAGGCCGCGTCGACGTTCGGGCACGAGAGGTTCAGCTCGATCGCGGCGATCCCGTCGAGCGCCTCGCAGGTCTCGGCGTAGTCGCCTGCGGCGAAGCCGCCCACGGAGACCCAGATCGGGACGCCCAGCTCGCGCAGCCGGGGCAGCACGTCGGCGAGGAAGCGCTCGCGGCCGGGGTTCGCGAGGCCGATCGAGTTGAGCATGCCGGCCTCGGTCTCGACGATCCGGATCGGCGCGTTGCCGGCGCGCGGCAGCGGCGTGACCGTCTTCGTCACGAACGCGTCCAGCGCCCGCGCCGTCTCGGGCGCGGTCAGCGCGTCGAGGCAGCCGGAGGCGTTAAGCAGCACGGAGCACCGGGCCTTCCACGCAGAGGCGCTTCCAGGTGCCCCCGAGCTCGACCGCGCAGCCGTAGCAGGCGCCGTAGCCGCACGCCATCGGCGCCTCCCAGGCGAGCTGCGCGGCCGGCGCGAGCGCCCGCACGGCCTCGAGCATCGGCTCGGGCCCGCAGGCGAGCACGTCCCGTCCCGGCTCGAGCCGCTGGGTCACGTACTCGGGCTCGAGCACGACCTCGGCGTTCGCGACGAGCGCGGCCGCCTCGGCGTGGGCGGGAGTGCGGAACCCGAGCAGGGCCGGCGGCCGACGGAGCACCTCCGAGAGGTACGGGAAAGGCGCCACCCCGATCCCGCCGCCGACGAGCAGCGGCCGCTGCACGTCGAGCCGGAAGCCGTTCCCGAGCGGGCCGAGCACGGCGAGCTCCTCGCCGGGGCCGAGCGCACACAGGGCCCGCGTGCCCGGGCCGATCGGGTCGACGAGGAACCCGAGCTCGCCGGGCGGGGCGAGACAGAGGCTCATCGGCCGCGGGAGCAGGCGGCCCGGAGCCTCGAGCATGAAGAACTGCCCCGGCGCACCCGGATCGAGCCCGCCTCGGCCGACCCGCAGCAGCGTGTACGGGCCGACGGCCTCCACGCCGACGACTCGCAGGCGCTCCCTACGCACTCAGACGCTCCTGGAGCGAGCGCGCGCCCTCGTCCCCCGCGTCGGCGATCGCCTGGACGGCCGCGGCCGCGCCGGAGAGCGTCGTGATGCACGGGATCCGCGCGGTCAGCGCAGCCTCGCGGATCCGGTAGCCGTCGCCCCGGGCGCCCGAGCCCTGCGGAGTGTTGATCACGAGGTCGCAGCGGCCGGTGCGGATCCGGTCGACGATCGCGGCGCCCTTCTCGACGTGGCCGACTGCGATGCCGGCGGTAGCCAGCTGGCGCGCCGTGCCCGAGGTGGCCAGCAGCTCGAAGCCGAGCCCGGCGAGCGCGAGGGCGACGGGGACGATCGCGGGCTTGTCGGCGTCCCGGACCGAGAGGAAGGCCGTCCCGGCGGTCGGCAGCGGTCTCCCCGCGGCGCGTTCGGCCTTGGCGAAGGCGGTCGGGAAGTCGGCGGCGGTCGCCATCACCTCGCCGGTCGAGCGCATCTCCGGCCCGAGGACGGGGTCGGACCCGGGGAAGCGCCCGAACGGGAACACGGCCGCCTTCACGGAGGCATGTCCCGGGGACTGTCCCCCGGACAGGTCCAGGTCGGCCAGGCGGGCGCCGGCCATCAGGCGGCAGGCGGCGTCCACGAGGTTGAGACCGATCGCCTTGCTGGCGAACGGCACCGTCCGCGAGGCGCGCGGGTTCGCCTCGAGGACGTAGACCCCGTCGTCGGCGACGGCGAGCTGCACGTTGACGAGCCCGACGACGCCGAGCGCGGGGGCGATCCGCCGCACGGCCTCCGCGGCCTCGGCCCCGCGCGCGGGGGGCAGCGACACGGGCGGGAGCACGCAGGACGAGTCGCCGGAGTGGACGCCGGCCTCCTCGACGTGCTGCATGATCGCCGCGACGTGGGTCTCCTGCCCGTCGCAGAGGGCGTCGACGTCGAGCTCCACGGCGTGGTCGACGAACCGGTCGAGGAGGACAGGCCCCACCGTCTCCGCGAGCGCGGCCGCGACGTGCCCGTCCTCGTAGCAGACGCGCATCGCGCGGCCGCCGAGGACGTAGGAGGGCCGCGCGAGCACCGGGTAGCCGATCCGGCGCGCGACCGCAACCGCCTCGGCTGCGGTCTCGGCGATCCCCCACTCAGGCACGCGCACGCCAAGCCCGTCTGTCAGCCGCGCGAATGCTTCCCGGTCCTCGGCGAGGTCGATGGCTGCGAAGGGGGTGCCCATGATCGGGTGGCCGGCCTGCTCGATCGCGCGCGCGAGCTTGAGGGGCGTCTGGCCGCCGAACTGGATCACGACCCCGTCGGCTTGTTCGCGCTCGAGCACAGCGAGCACGTGCTCCTCGAGCAGCGGCTCGAAGTAGAGGCGGTCGCTGGTGTCGTAGTCGGTCGAGACCGTCTCCGGGTTGCAGTTGACCATCACCGCCTCGTAGCCGAGCGCTCGGAAGCTCTGCGCTGCGTGGACGCAGCAGTAGTCGAACTCGATCCCCTGCCCGATCCGGTTCGGCCCCGAGCCGAGGATCACGACCCGCGGCGTATCGCCGGTCGGCGGGGCTTCGTCCTGCTCGCCCCGGGTCGAGTAGAAGTAGTTCGAGCGCGCTTCGACCTCGCCCGCGACCGAATCGACGCGGCGGAAGACGAGCGGACCGTCCGGCTCCTCGAGCGCCGCCAGCTCGCGCGCGAACCACGGGTGCAGCCCCTCGGGGTGGAAGTGCGGCTCTCCTTCGAGCCCGGCGCGCGCCTTCCGGTAGGCCTCCCGGAACGTCCGCCCGATGCCCATCGACTCGCCGACCGATTTCATCTGGGTGCCGAGCGTGGGGTCGGCGCCGGGGAACTTCTCGAAGGCGAAGCGCGGGAACTTGACGACCACGTAGTCGAGGGTCGGCTCGAAGCTCGCCGGCGTGGTGCCGGTCAGGTCGTTGGGAATCTCGTCGAGCGTGTAGCCGACGGCGAGCTTGGCCGCGACCCGCGCGATCGGGAACCCCGTCGCCTTGGACGCGAGCGCCGAGGAGCGCGAAACGCGCGGGTTCAGCTCGATCACCCGCAGTTCGCCCGTCTCGCGCGAGCGGGCGAACTGGATGTTCGAGCCGCCGCACTCCACCCCCACGGCGCGGACGACCGCGATCGCCGCGTCGCGCAGCTGCTGGTACTCCTCGTCCGCCAGCGTCATCTGCGGCGCGACCGTGACCGAGTCGCCCGTGTGGACCCCCATCGGGTCGAGGTTCTCGATCGAGCAGACGACGACCACGTTGTCCACCCGGTCGCGGACCACCTCCAGCTCGAACTCGTCCCAGCCGCGCACCGACTCCTCCACCAACACCTGCCCGATCGGGCTCTCCTGCAGCCCCCGCTCCACCCGGGCGCGCAGCTCCACCGCCGTCGCCGCAAAGCCGCCGCCGTGCCCGCCCAGCGTGAACGCCGGCCGCACCACCGCCGGCAGCGCCACGCCCTCCAGCTGAGCCAGCGAGGTAACGATTCGCGACTCCGGCACCTGCAAGCCGACGCCGCGGACCGCCTCCCGGAACAGCTCCCGATCCTCCGCCCGCCGGATCACCTCCACCGGCGCCCCGATCAGCTCCACCCCGAGGGCGTCGAGCACGCCCGCCTCCGCGAGCTCGACCGCCAGATTGAGCGCCGTCTGCCCGCCCAGCGTCGGCAGCAACGCCCCCGGCCGCTCCCGGTCCAACACCGAGCTCACACCCTCCAGGTCGAGCGGCTCCAAATAGGTCGCATCCGCAAAGCCCGGGTCGGTCATGATCGTCGCCGGATTGGAGTTCACGACCACCGTCCGGAACCCGTCCTCGCGCAGCACCTTCAACGCCTGACAGCCGGCGTAGTCGAACTCGCACGCCTGCCCGATCACGATCGGCCCCGAACCGATCACGCAGATCGAATGCAGGTCGCTACGCCGCGGCACGCAACCCCTCCACCCAGCCGGCCAGGAGCGGCCGCGCGTCGTGCGGCCCCGGCCCCGCCTCCGGATGGAACTGCACCGACCACGCCCGCTCCCCCGGAAACGCCAACCCCTCCACCGTCCCGTCATATAGCGACACGTGGCTCGCCTCCACCGCCTCCGAGGCCTCGACCGCGAAGCCGTGGTTCTGGCTGGTGACGAGGACGCGGCCGGTGACGCGGTCGAGCACCGGATGATTCGAGCCCCGATGCCCGAACGGCAACTTGAACGTCCGATACCCCGCCGCCGACGCCAGCAACTGATGCCCCAGGCAAATACCCAGCACCGGCACCCGTCCCAGCAGCTCGCGCACGGTCGCCTGCTCCCGCTCGAGCGGCTCCGGATCACCCGGGCCGTTCGACAACACCACGCCCTCATGTCCGGCGAGCGTGTCCGCGTCCACATCATGCGGATAGACGGTCACCTGCGCGCCGACGGCCGCGATTTGCCGCAGAATCGAACGCTTGCAGCCGTAATCCACGACCGCGACCCGCACGTCGCCCTCGGCCGAGTGGACGTAGGGCTCGCGCGCGGAAACGCGCGACACGAGCGCACGTCCCGCCATCCCCGGCTGCGCCCGCACCGCCGCCACCGCCTCCCCCTCCGGCGAGTCACCCGCCATCACGACCGCCCGCATCGCCCCACCCTCCCGCAGCGCTAGCA
>JACVRU010000121.1 GCA_014534295.1 Thermoleophilia bacterium
GAGGTGCTGCCGCCGGACGTGAACGAGTCGGCGTGCGACTTCGCGGTGGTCGAGGGGAAGATCCGCTTCGGCCTGAACGCGGTGAAGAACGTCGGCGACCCGGCCGCGCGCGCGATCCTGCGCGCCCGCGAGGAGGGCGGCCCGTTCACGTCGATCTGGGACTTCACCGAGCGGGTCGACCCGCAGTGCGCGAACAAGCGCGCGCTCGAGTCGCTCGTCAAGTGCGGCGCGCTCGACTCCACGCGGGCGACACGGCTCGGGATGCTGTCCGTGCTCGAGCAGGCGCTCGCGTGGGGGCAGCGCCAGCAGGCCGACCGCCTCGCGGGGCAGGGCTCGATCTTCGACCTCGACGACGAGCCGGCCGCGGAGCGCCCGCGCCATCACCCGTCGATCCCGGCGAACGAGTTCGACAAGAACGAGCTCCTGAAGCTCGAGAAGGAGACGCTCGGCCTCTACGTCTCCGAGCACCCGCTGCACGCGATCCGCGACCAGCTCCGCCGCAAGACCGACTGCGCGCTCGCGGACGTCGAGCGGCGCCGCGACGGCGAGGTCGTGGTCGTCGGCGGCATCGTCGGGGCTCTCAAGCAGCTGACGACGAAGAAGGGCGAGCCGATGGTCTTCCTCCGCCTCGACGACGTCACCGGCGGCGCCGAGGTGGTCGTCTTCAACTCCGTCTACGCGGCCGCGCGCGACCTCTGCGAGCTCGACCGCATCCTCGTCGTCAAGGGCCGAGTCGACCACAAGCAGGAGGGGGAGACGAAGCTGATCGCGATGGAGGTGACCGCCTTCGACGCCAGTCCCGAGCGCCGCGAGGTGCGTCTTCGAGTCGACGCGCGAGCCGCCCGGGCCGGGCTGATCCGCGAGCTCGCCGACATCGTCCAGCGCTATCCGGGCGACTCGACGGTGCTCGTCGCGCTCGACACCTCGACGACGCTCAAGACGCTCCGCTTCGGCC
Organism: Thermoleophilia bacterium; assembly: GCA_014534295.1. Taxonomy (GTDB): domain Bacteria; phylum Actinomycetota; class Thermoleophilia; order Gaiellales; family Gaiellaceae; genus JACVRU01. The sequence goes on from JACVRU010000121.1 coordinate 956, forward strand.
CGAGGCACAAGGTGCAGCCGATCCCGGACTTCTTCACCGAGGTCCGGGAGCTGCTCGGCGAGTCGGCGATTCTCTAGCCTCCGGCCGCCACGCCGGCCGGCGTTCGCGATCGCGAAGACGCTTGTGGCTCAGAGCCACGAACGGCTCGGCTTGCTGCGAGACACCTCGCGGTGCTCCGAGAGGAGCTTGTGGCTCTGAGCCACGATGTCCGCCGCGTGCGCGTCTGGCTTTCGGGCCGTCCGCGCAGTAGGCTCGCCGCGTGGCGAAGGCGGGCGACGTCCTCGAGAACCCGGCCACGGACGAGAGGCTCGTCTTCCGGCGGACGGCGGCGGAGACGGGCGGCGAGGCGCTCGAGTACGAGCTCGTCTTCAGGCCGCAGGGCTTCGCCGCGCAGGAGCACCTGCACCCGCGCCAGCAGGAGCGGCACGAGGTGCTCGAGGGCGCGCTCGGGATCGTCGTCGCCGGGCGCGAGCGGCGGCTCGGGCCGGGGGACGTCGAGGTCGTGCCGCCGGGGACGCCGCACCGCATCTTCCCGATCGGCGACGAGCCCGTGCGGGCCGTGTTCGAGTCGCGCCCGGCCCTGCGCTCCGAGCAGCTGCTCGAGACGCTCTTCGCGCTCGGCCGCGAGGGCAAGGTGGACGCGAAGGGGAACCCGCACCCGCTCCAGCTCGCCGTGATCGGCCGCGAGTTCGCGGACGAGGGGCGTCCGACGAGGCCGCCGGAGGCGCTCCAGCGCCTGCTCCTGCCGCCGCTCGCCGCGATCGGGAGGTGGCGTGGCTACCGTGGCGTCTACACGGAGTCCGGTGCGGCCGAGCCCTCCGAGGCCGAGTCGGGGCAGTACGTCTTCCTGGACGAATGGGACGTGGCCGCGCCCCGCGAGGCCGTCTTCGAGGCGATCGCCGACGCCCGCACCTACCCGGAGTGGTGGCGGCCCGTCTACATCTCCGCCGAGGCGGACGGGCCCCCGGCGGTCGGCGTCGAGTCGCGCCAGCACTTCAAGGGGCGGCTGCCCTACACGCTGAAGACGCGCTCGAGGATCGTCGCGCTCGACCCGCCGCAGCGGATCGAGGCCGACGTCGTCGGCGACCTGCGCGGCAAGGGCGTCTGGACGCTGACCGAGCGGGACGGCGGCACGCACGTCCGCTTCGACTGGATCGTCTTCGCCGACCGGCCGTTCATCCGGCGCCTGACGCCGGTGCTCCGCCCCCTCTTCCGCTGGAACCACAACTGGGCGGTGGCCCGCGCGCGCGAGGGCCTGGAGCCGTACGCGCGGAGTAGGAGCGGCCCGGCGAGGACCGGGCCGGGCCGCCCATAGGGGCGCTCCGCCCCGCTGCTCCTGTCACCGCCCCGGGTCGGAGTAAACGGTCCGGAACGCAGCCGCGAGGCCCGGTGTAGTAGCGCAGGTGGTGGGCCGGCCACTCGAGGAGACGGAGGTCGTCGAGCGGGCGAAGCGCGGCGACGCCCGCGCCTACGAGGAACTCGTGCAGACGTATCAGGGACTCGCCTTTCGCACCGCCTACCTCGTCGTCGGCAACGCCGCCGACGCGGAGGACGCCGCGCAGGAGGCCTTCGTGAAGGCCTACCGCGCCCTCGGGCGCTTCCGCAGCGGCGAGCCTTTCCGGCCCTGGCTGCTCAAGATCGTCGCGAACGAGGCCCGCAACCGGCGCCGGTCGGCCGGCCGCCGCGACGCGCTCGCGCTGCGCGCGGCGGCGGCGGAGAGCTCGGGGGAGGCGGCCCCCTCCCCCGAGACTGCGGCCCTCGACGCGGAGCGGCGCCGGGTCCTGCTCGCGGCGGTGGAGACGCTCCCCGACGAGCAGCGGCTCGTCGTCACGTGCCGGTACTTCCTCGACCTGTCCGAGGAGGAGACGGCGGCCGTTCTCGACGTCCCGCGCGGGACGGTGAAGTCGCGCGCCTCGCGGGCGCTCGACCGACTGAGGGAGACGTATGGCTGAGCTCGAGCGCGACCTGCGGGCGCTCGGCGCCCTGCTCGAGTACCCGCCCGAGCCGGACCTCGTCCCGGCCGTGCGCGCGCGCCTCGCGCAGCGCGAGCGCCGATGGCGGCGCCCGCTCGTCCTCGCCCTTGCCGCCGTCGTCCTCGCGCTCGCCGTCGCGTTCGCCGTGCCGCCCGCGAGGAGCGCGATCCTCCGCTTCTTCCACCTCGGCGGGATCACGGTCGAGCGCGTCGAGAAGCTCCCGCCCGTGTCGCGCCGCTCGCCGGTCGCCGGCCTCCGCGGCCCGATGTCGCTCGAGCAGGCGCGCCGCCTCGCCGGCTTCCCGCTCCTCCTGCCGCACCTGACACCTCGGCGCGCGTACGCGGAGGAGGGGATCGTCGCCATGCTCCTCCACGTCGAGGGCGTCGAAGGGCCGGTGCTGTTCGCCGAGTTCCGCGGCGAGGGGCTCGGCGTCGTCAAGAAGGCGATCGAGCGGCAGACGATCGTCGAGCCCGTCCGGGTGGGCAACTCGGACGGCCTCTGGCTCCAGGGAGCGCCGCACGTGGTCACGTACCTGGACGCGCGCGGGCGGGCGCGCGTGCGGACGACGCGGCTCGCCGGCAACGTGCTCGCGTGGACGAGGGGAGCGACGACGTTCCGGCTGGAGGGCGCGCTCACACGTGAGCAGGCCCTTCACATCGCGCGTTTCGTCCGTTAAAGCTCGGTAAAACTCGGAGATCACCCGGTATGGGGAGAACCGGGAAGCCCGTTGAACCGAACGATGGGACGAGAGCGAGCGGAAGGACGGCGATGACTGCGGCCGAGGCCGGAACCCGGAACGAGGAGCTCGAGCGCGTCGAGGCGTGGCGGGCGGAGGAGCTCGAGCGCGCGGGCTACTCCCACGAGGCGGCCACCGAGCTCGCCGCGCGGCACGACGTCGACCTCCACCGGGCGATCGACCTGCTGCGCCAGGGCTGCCCGCACGACGTCGCCCTGGCCATCCTGCTGTAGGGCTCTCCCTAGCGGACGTCCCGCTCCACCGGCAGAATCTCGCCGGTGACCGTCGCCTCCATCCCGTCGCCCTCGAGCGGCGTCGTCGATCTCGGCCCCCTGCACCTGCACGCGTACGGGATCATGCTGCTGCTCGCGATCGCCGCGTGCATCTGGCTGACGGGCGTGCGCTGGGTGCGCTGGGGCGGCGACTGGGACCTCGTCCTGCGCGTCGCCGTGTGGGGCGTCGCGGCCGGCATCGTCGGGGCGCGGGCGTACCACGACCTGACGAGCTGGAACGAGGTCCCGAAGCACTGGTGGGGGCCGTTCGCGGTCTGGGAGGGCGGCCTCGGCGTCTGGGGCGGGATCCTCCTCGGTGTGCTCGTGGGCGCCTGGGTCGTGCGGCGCTCGGGTGCGTCGGTGCGGCTGATGATGGACGCCGTCGCGCCGGGGCTCCTGCTCGCGCAGGGGATCGGGCGGATCGGCAACTACTGGAACCAGGAGCTCTTCGGCAAGCCCACGTCGCTTCCGTGGGGGCTCGAGATCGACCCGCAGCACCGGCCCCTCGGCTACCTCGACGACCGGACCTTCCACCCGACCTTCCTGTACGAGCTGGTCTACGACCTGGTCGGCGTGGCCGTGCTCCTCTACGTCGGGCGCCGGTTCCGGATCAGGCCGCCCGCGCTGTTCGCGCTCTACGTCTCCATCTACACCTTCGGGCGCTTCTTCGAGGAGCTGCTGCGGATCGACCCGACGCACCACTTCCTCGGCCTGCGCCTGAACGCCTGGGTCTCGATCGTCGTCTTCGTCTGCTCGACCGCCTTCTTCGTCTGGTGGCAGTTCATCCGCCGCGGCGGCGACGAGCCCGGCCGCGAGCGGACGCGGCAGGTGCCGAAGGGGCCGGCGATGGCGATCCCGAGGGGACGCGTCCGCTCGTAGCGCTAGCC
>JACVRU010000010.1 GCA_014534295.1 Thermoleophilia bacterium
AGATCATGTACGAGGACTTCCTCACGCTCGCCTGCGAGCAGCTCGTCAACCAGGCCGCGAAGCACCGGTACATGTCGGGCGGCCAGGTGAAGGTGCCGCTCACCGTGCGGACGCAGGGCGGAGCGGGTTGGTCGCCGGGGGCCCAGCACGCGCAGCAGCTCGAGGCGTGGTTCGTCCACATCCCCGGCCTGAAGGTGGTCTTCGCTTCGACGCCTGCGGACGTGCGCGGCCTGCTCTGGTCGGCGATCTACGACGACAACCCGGTGATCTTCTTCGAGCACCGGACGCTGTACGGGCTGAAGGAGGAGGTGCCGGACGAGCTCGAGCCGATCCCGCTCGGCCAGGCGCGCGTCCACCGCGCCGGCGAGGACGTGACGGTCGTCGCGACCGGGCGTCTCGTACACGAGGCGCTCGGGGCCGCGGAGACCGCGGCCGGCGAAGGGATCTCGGTCGAGGTGGTCGACCCCCGCACGCTCCAGCCGCTCGACGAGGACGCGATCGTCGACTCCGTCAAGAAGACGAACCGCTGCGTCGTCGCCCACGAGGCGGTCACGCGGATGGGCTTCGGGGCGGAGATCGCCGCGATCGTCCAGCACCGGGCCTTCGACTGGCTCGACGCGCCGGTGGAGCGCGTCGGCGCCAAGTTCACCCCGCTGCCCTTCGCACCGGTGATGGAGGAGTTCGTCGTCCCGCACGCCGAGGACGTGCTCGAGGCGGTCAAGCGCACCGTCGCGCGCAGCTGATGGCCATGCAGATGACCCTGCCCCGCCTCGGCCAGGGCATGGAGTCCGGGACGATCGTCCGCTGGCTGAAGCAGGAGGGCGACCGCGTCGAGAAGGGTGAGGCGCTCTACGAGCTGGACACCGAGAAGGTGACGCAGGAGGTCGAGGCGGAGGCGTCGGGCGTCGTCCTCAGGATCCTCGCCGGAGAGGGCGAGGAGGTCGAGGTCGGGAAGGCCGTGGTCGTGATCGGCGAGGAGGGCGAGGAGGTCGAGGAGGCCGAGGGGGCCGAGGAGGCCGAGGAGGTCGAGGAGGCAGTTAGTGGCTCAGAGCCACAAACTCCGGAGGAAGAGCCCGAAGCGCCCGCGGAGCCGGAGCGAGCGCCCGAGCAGCGAGTTAGTGGCTCAGAGCCACAAAGTGCCGTCCGGGACGGAAGGGTCAAGGCGTCGCCGCTCGCCCGCAGGATCGCGCGCGAGCGCGGCATCGACCTCGCCCGCGTTCGCGGCACCGGGCCCGAGGGCCGGATCGTCGCCGAGGACGTCGAGCGCGCCGAGGTGGCGCCGGCCGCCGCGCCCTCCGCCCCTGCGGAGGTCGAGCGCGTCGAGCTGACGCGGATCCGGCGCACGATCGCCCGGCGTCTCACCGAGGCCTGGACGATCCCGGTCTTCCAGCTCACCGTCTCGGCGGACATGACGCGGGTCGAGGAAGTCGTCCGCCGCCATCGCGAGGCGAACGAGGACGTGAAGCTGACGGTCACGGACGTGCTCACCAAGATCTGCGCGCAGGCGCTGCTGCGCCATCGCGGCGTGAACGCGCAGTACACGGAAGAGGCGCTGCTCCGATTCCCGACCGCCAACGTCGGCATCGCCGTCGCCGCCCCCTCGGGCCTGGTCGTCCCGGTTGTCCGCTCGGTGGAGCGGCTGACGCTTTCGCAGGTGGCGGCGGCCCGGGAGGACCTCGTCACCCGCGCGCGGGTGGGCAAGCTCCGCCGGGAGGACCTCGAGGAGGGCACGTTCACGATCTCCAACCTCGGCATGCCGCAGTACGGGATCGAGCAGTTCACGGCCGTCCTCAACCCGCCCCAGGCCGCGATCCTCGCGGTCGGCGCGACGGACGAGCGCGTCGTCCCCAAAGACGGCGACCTCGAGCTGCTGCCGATGGTGACCCTCACCGGCACCTTCGACCACCGCGCCGTCGACGGTGCCGACGGGGCCGAGTTCCTCGCGACGGTGAAGGCGTACCTCGAAGAGCCGGGGCTCGCCTTGTAGCGATGCCGCCCGTCTGGTACCAGGTGCGCGACCTCGACTCGGCGCGGGCCTTCTACCGCGACACGCTCGGCTTCACGGAGACCTTCATCGACTTCGAGGAGCGCTGGGCGCGCCTCCGGCGCGGCGAGATGGAGATCGCGCTCGCGGAGGGCGAGCCGCACGAGGAGACCGGGGTCGCCCACGTCGACGTCGACGACCTGAAGGCGGAGGCCGCGCGCCTGCGCACCCAGGGCGTTCGCATCGGTGTCGTGTTCGAGCTGCACGGGCAGATGCGTCTCCTCGACGTGTACGACCCGGACGGCAACCGCGTGCAGCTGGCGCAGGACCTCGGCGGGTGAACTGGGCGTGATCCGCAAGGCGAGCCGAGGCGACGTCCCGTTCCTGCGGGACATGGTCCGCCACGCGTACTACTGGCGCTGGAGCGTGCCCGAGACGGCCGACGTGCCGGCGTCGCGCTACGTCGAAGGTTGGGGCCGGCCGGGCGACCGTGGCCTGATCGTCCTCGACGAGGGCTTCCCGGTCGGCGCCGCGTGGTACCGCCTCTTCTCCGCCGGGAGCCCCGGCTACGGGTTCCTCGACGAGGAGACGCCCGAGCTGACGATCGCGGTCGTCCCCAGCCGGCGCGGCCGCGGCCTCGGCGACCAGCTGCTGACGGCCCTGCTCGACCAGGCGCTCGAGGACGGGTTCCCTGCGATCAGCCTCAGCGTCGAGAAGGACAACCCGGCGCTGCACCTGTACGAGCGCCTCGGCTTCCAGCCGGTGAAGGAGATGGACTCGACGCTCGTGATGCGGGCGGAGCTAGAGTCGAGCTGATGGACTGCGACGTCGCCGTTCTCGGCGGAGGCCCGGGCGGCTACCCGGCCGCCATCCGCGCCGCCCAGCTGGGCGCGAAGGTCGTCTGCGTCGAGAAGGAGCCGGAGCTCGGCGGCACCTGCCTCCGCGTCGGCTGCATTCCCACGAAGGCGTGGGTGCAGACGGCCCACGCGCTCAAGTCCGCCGAGGAGAGCTTCGGGAAGTTCGGCGTCACGGTCGGCGAGGCGCGCCTCGACTTCGCGCACGCGAACGAGTGGAAGGACGCCGTCGTCAAGCAGATGACGAGCGGCGTTGCGAGCCTGTTCAAGGCCAACGGCGTGGAGTGGGTGAGGGGCGTCGGGCGCTTCAGGGACGCGAACACGCTCGCGGTCGAGGGCGGCGAGGACGTCAGCTTCAAGTCCGCGATCGTCGCCACGGGGTCGTCGCCGCTGCGCCCGCCGATCGACGGCATCGACTCGAGGCTCTGCGTCGACTCGACCGGCCTGCTCGCGCAGACGGAGGTGCCGAGGCGCCTGGTCGTGCTCGGCGGCGGGGTCATCGGCTGCGAGTTCGCGTCGATCTTCCGCCGCTTCGGCGCCGAGGTGACGGTCGTCGAGATGCTGCCGCGGCTGATCCCGATGGAGGACGAGGACGCCTCCATGGAGCTCGCCAGGCAGTTCGAGAAGCGCGGCATCGCCCTCCACCTCGAGCAGCAGTGCAGGAAGCTCGAGGAGTCGGGCGGCGGGCTGATCGTCCACTTCGGGGAGGGTGAGACCGTCGAGGCCGACCTCATGCTCGTCTCCGTCGGCCGCGGCCCGAACGTCCGCGACCTCGGGCTCGAGGAAATCGGCGTCGAGCTCGATCCGCGCAAGGGCATCGCCGCCGACGAGCACCGCCGGACCACGGTGCCCCACATCTACGCCACCGGGGACTGCGCCGGCTACTGGCAGCTCGCCCACACGGCCTTTCGCGAGGGCGAGGTGGCCGCTGAGAACGCCTGCGGCCACGACGCCGTCGTCGACAACCGGGCCGTTCCGCGCCCGATCTACACGGATCCCGAGATCGCCGGCGTCGGGCTCACCGAGGCCGAGGCGCGCGAGCAGTACGGGGACGACATAGCCGTCGGCCGCGCGCCCTGGATCGCGATCGCCCGCGCGGTGATGCAGGACGAGACCGTCGGCTGGGTGAAGACGATCCACGAGACGCGTTACGGCGAGCTGCTCGGGCTCGTGATGGTCGGCCCGCACGTGACCGACCTGATCGAGGCGGGCGTCGTCGCGATCGACGCGGAGGCGACCGTCGAGACCGTTGCGGACGGGATGGCCGCGCACCCGACGCTGTCGGAGGCGATCAAGGAGGCCGGGCTCGTCGGGCTCGGCCGCCCGATCCACCTCCCGCCCAGAAAGCGCGCGGCAGCGCGCGCGTGACGAAAGGAAAGGCGCGATGGGAGTCTTCAACCGCCGCAACGCCCTGATCGGCTGGCTCGTCTGGACCGTCGGCAAGCGGATCGGCAAGCGGAAGGCCAAGCAGGCCGTCCCGTCGATCGACCCGGAGACCAAGCGGCCGAATCGCCCCGCGATCGTCTCGGCGCTCGCGGCGCTCGGCGGCGCCCTCTGGATCTTCGGCCGGAAGAAGCGCCGCGGGGGCTCCTCCGACGTCGGTGACTGACGCGCAGCGCCTCGTCCGGCCTGCGCTCGACGAGCTCGTCCCCTACGAACCGGGCAAGCCGATCGAGGAGGTCCAGCGCGAGCTCGGCCTCGAGCGCGTCGTCAAGCTCGCCTCCAACGAGGGCCCGCACGGCCCCTTCCCGGCGGCGCTCGCCGCGCTCGAGCGCACGGCGCGGCAGCTCAACCGCTACCCGGACGGCGGCGCCTACCGCCTGCGGACGGCGCTCGCGGAGCGTCTCGGAGTCGCCTTCGAGCAGGTCGCGCCCGGTGCCGGCGCCGACGGGGTCGTCGACTGCGCCGCTCAAGCGCTCCTCGACCCGGGCGACGAGATCGTGTGCGGCTGGCCGTCGTTCCCGAGCTACGTGATCGATGCGCGCAAGCTCGGCGCCGTCCCGCGCACGGTCCCGCTCCGCGACCACCGCTACGACCTCGAGGCCATGCTGGCCGCGGTCGGGCCGCGGACGAAGATCGTCTACGTCTGCTACCCGAACAACCCGACCGGGACCATGAACAGCCGCACCGAGCTGGAGGCCTACTTCGAGGAGGTCCCCGAGCATGTGCTGACCGTCGTCGACCAGGCGTACTTCGAGTACGTCGCCGATCCCGACTACACGGACGCGGTCGAGTGGCTGAAGGCCGGGTGCCGCGTGCTCGTCCTCCGCACCTTCTCGAAGATCTACGGCCTCGCCGGCCTGCGCGTCGGCTACGGGATCGGACCGGCCGACCTCGTGACCGCGCTCGGCAAGGTGCGCCGCGCCTTCGACGTCTCGTCCCCCGCCCAGGAGGCGGCGCTGGCGAGCCTCGGTGACGACGAGGAGCTCGCGCGTCGGCGGGCGCTCAACGAGGAAGGCCGGTCCGTGATCGAGGCCGTCCTCCGCGACCGCCACGAGGTGGCCGGGCCGGCCGTGGCGAACTTCGTCTACGCGGAGGTCGGCGACGGGGGCGCCGTGTTCGACGCGCTGCTCCGCCGGGGCGTGATCGTCCGGCCGCTCGGCGCCTTCGGGGCTCCCTCGGCGATCCGCGTGACCGTCGGAACGCCCGAGGAGAACGCGGTCTTCGCCGAGGCGCTCGCCGGGTTGTCTTTGGTTCGCTAGCCGGTTACAACTGGCGGGCCGCAGGTGAAGCTCTTCCGCAGCCACTTCGAGCTCCTCCGCTCGGCCCCGCCGTTCAGGGCGCTGTTCCTCGCCGCCGCCGCCTCCGGCATCGGCACCTATCTGGCCGTTGTCGCCCTGATCGTGGACGTCTACGACCGGACGGAGTCCGGCGCCTGGGTGGCCGCGCTGCTGATCGCCGAGTTCCTGCCCGTGCTCGTCATCGGGCTCCTCCTCGGCCCGCTCGTCGATCGGCTGCCCCGGCGCGGGCTGATGATCGGCTCCGACCTCCTGCGCGCCGCCGTCTTCGCGATGCTGCCCTTCGCGCCGAGCGCGGCGGCGATCGTGGCCCTCGCGGCCGTCGCGGGCTTCGCGACGGGGTTCTTCCGGCCGGCCGTCTACGCCGGCCTGCCCAACCTCGTCGCCGACCGCGACCTCCCGCGCGCGAACGGGCTGATGCAGGCCGTCGACAACCTCACCTGGCTCGTCGGCCTGCTCGCAGGCGGAGCGATCCTCGCTGCCGCCGGGCCGGACCCGAACTACGTGCTCAACGCTGCCAGCTTCGTCGCCTCGGCCCTGCTCCTGGTGCGCATCCCGGCCCGTCGGCTCCAGGCTGGGGGGACCTCCGGGGAGGGCCACTTCCGGGACCTCGCCGTCGGCTTCCGGACCGTCCGGACTTCACGCGCGCTGATGACCGTGCTCGTCACGTGGTCGATCGTCATGGTCGGGATCGGGAACATCAACGTGTCCGGCGTCGTGCTCGTGAAGGAGGAGCTCGGCGGCGGCGACTTCGAGTTCGGGGCGATCATGGCCAGCTCCGGGCTCGGGCTGCTGCTCGGGGCGCTGCTCGGCGGCTCGTGGGTAGAGCGGCGCCGGATGGCCGAGGCGTACGGCAGCTCGATCGCGCTGATGGCGGTCGGCGCGGGCCTCGCGGCGGTCTCGCCGTCGCTGTGGCTGGCCGGCGCCTGCGTGATCCTGTTCGGCTTCGGCAACGGCGTCGCCTCCGTCTGCAACCCGGTGCTCGTGCAGCGCGGGGCGCGCGACGCCGTCCGCGGCCGGGCGTTCACGGTGATCATGAGCGTCACGTCGACCGTGCTGGGCCTCGCGATGGCGGCGGCGGGGCCGCTGACGGACGCGATCGGCGCCCGGTGGGTCTGGGGGATCACGGCCGGCGTGTTCGCGCTCGCGGCCGGGGTCGGGCTCGTCCTGGCCCGGCCGATCCGCGCGCCTGACCGCGTCGACGTCGCGCCGGCGACGGTGCTCGCCCGCGGGACGCCCCAGGCGCCACCGCCGTAGAGTTCGGCCGTGGCCGGCCGGCGGGAATGGACGTGCGAGACGCTCGTGGCGGGCGTGCGCGAGGGTGACCCGCGCGCGCTCGCCCGCGCGATCTCCCTCGTCGAGAACGGCGACCCGCTGGCCTACGAGCTCGTCAGCGCCGTCTACGCCGAGACGGGGCGCGCGTACTCGATCGGCGTCACCGGGCCACCGGGCGTGGGGAAGTCGACCCTGATCGGGGCGCTCGTCCGGCATGTCCGTGCGGGCGAGCAGACGGTCGGCGTCATCTCCGTCGACCCGTCGAGTCCCTTCACCCAGGGTGCCCTACTCGGCGACCGCATCCGGCTCTCCGACCACTTCCTCGACGAGGGCGTCTTCATCCGCTCGATGGGCACGCGGGGCCATCAGGGGGGTCTCGCCGAGACGACGCTCCAGGCCCTGCTCGTGCTCGACGCCGCAGGCAAGGACCTCGTCTTCCTCGAGACCGTCGGCGCCGGCCAGAGCGAGGTCGAGGTGATCTCGGTCGCCGACACGGTCCTGCTCGTGCTCATGCCCGGCTCGGGCGACTCGATCCAGGCGCTCAAGGCCGGGATCATGGAGATTCCCGACGTGATCGCCGTCAACAAGCGCGACCACCCCGCCGCGAAGACGATGGTGAACGAGGTCCGCCAGGTGCTCGCCCTCGACAGGGAACGCCAGTGGCGCCCCCCGATCGTGCTCACCGAGGCGGTCCGGGGCGAAGGCGTCCCCGAGCTCTGGGAGCAGGTCGAGGCCCACCGCGCCTTCCTCGAGTCGGAGGGCCGGCTCGAGGACCGGCGTCGCCGCAACCTGGCCGGCGAGGTCTTCGCAGTCGCCTCGGCGCGCGCGAAGACGCACCTCGAGCGGGCGGTCGCAGACGATCCCGAGCTGAGGCGACTCCTGGACGAGGTGCAGCGCAGGGAGCTGGATCCGCTCTCGGCGGTGCGCGAGATCATGGAGAAGGTGTTCAGGCTCGATGGCGCCGACGCTCGCTGAGATCCAGGACGCCCGGGCGCGGCTGGCGGGAGTCGCCCAGCCGACGCCCATCCACTACTCGGAGACGTTCACGCGGCGCGCCGGCCGGAGGGTGCTCCTGAAGGCCGAGAACCTCCAGCGCACCGGCTCGTTCAAGATCCGCGGCGCCTACAACAAGATCTCCCGGCTCGGCGAGCAGGAGCGAGCGTCCGGGGTGGTCGCCGCGAGCGCCGGCAACCACGGCCAGGCGGTCGCCTGGGCGGCCCGCGAGGTGGGGGTCGAGGCGACCGTCTTCATGCCCCAGGACGCGCCGATGGCCAAGGTCGACGCCACGCGCAACTACGGTGCACGAGTCGAGCTGGCGGGCATCATGTTCGACGACTGCCTCGCCGGAGCGCTCGCGCACGTCGAGGCTGCCGGCGCGACCTTCGTCCACCCGTTCGAGGACCCGGTCGTGATCGCGGGCCAGGGAACGATCGGGCTGGAGCTCGCCGAGCAGGTTCCCGACGCCGAGACGGTCGTGATCCCGATCGGCGGCGGGGGCCTCGCCGCGGGGATCTCGATCGCGCTGCGTGCGCTCCGTCCCTCGCTGCGGCTCGTCGGGGTGCAGGCCGGCAAGTCGGGCTACACGATCGCGGACGGGATCCACGTCAAGGAGCCGGGCGAGCTGACGTCGTCCATCCTCCGGGAGACGCTCGACGACGTCGTGGACGTCGACGACGACGAGATCAGCGAGGCGATCGTCCTGCTCGTGGAGCGCGCCAAGCTCGTCGTCGAGGGCGCGGGGGCCGCGACGGTCGCCGCGGTGCTCTCCGGGAAGGCCGGCGGCAAGGGGACGGTCGTGCCCGTCGTCTCCGGAGGCAACATCGACCCGACGCTCCTGATCGCGGTCATGCGGCACGGCCTGACCTTCGCCGGTCGCTACCTCGTCATCCGCACTCGGGTGCCGGACCGGCCGGGGGAGCTGCTGAAGCTGCTCCAGCTCGTCGCGGAGCAGCGCGTGAACGTGCAGTCCGTCGAGCACCATCGCGAGGGCATGGCCATCTCCGTCGCCGAGACGGAGGTCGAGCTGACGCTCGTCACACGGGACGAGGAGCATTGCCTCGAGCTCGTCGCCGAGCTTGAACGGCGGGGCTATCCCGTGGAACGCTTGCGCTAGTGGCCGGTCGCAAGGAACGCAAGGTCGTCACCGTCCTCTTCGCCGACCTGGTCGGCTTCACGGCGCGCGCCGAGGAGCTCGACCCCGAGGACGTCGAGGCGATCCTCGAGCCCTACCACGCTCGCGTGCGCGCGGAGCTCGAGCGGCACGGCGGCACCGTGGAGAAGTTCATCGGCGACGCCGTGGTGGCGCTGTTCGGCGCGCCGGTGGCGCACGAGGACGACGCCGAACGCGCCGTCCGCGCGGCGCTCGCGATCCGGGAGGCGGCAGAGGAGGATGGGTTCGAGGTGCGGATCGCGGTCAACACCGGCGAGGCGCTCGTCAGCGTGGACGCGCGGCCCGAAGCCGGCGAGAAGATGGCCGCAGGCGACGTCGTCAACACCGCCGCGCGTCTCCAGGCCGCGGCGCCCGTCAACGGCGTCCTCGTCGGCGCCGCGACCGAGCGCGCGACGCGGAGCGTGATCCTCTACCGCCCGCACGAGCCCGTCGCCGCCAAGGGCAAGGCCGAGCCGGTGCCGGTCTGGGAGGCCGTCGAGGCGCGCTCGCGCTTCGGCGTCGACGTTCGCCAGCACGGTGGCGCCGCGCTCGTGGGGCGAACCCGCGAGCAGCACGTGCTCACCGGGGCGCTCGAGCGGGCGAGGAACGCGCGCGAGCCGCAGCTGGTGACGGTCGTCGGCGTGCCGGGGATCGGCAAGAGCCGGCTCATCTGGGAGCTCTTCCAGCTCGTCGACGCCGACCCCGAGCTGATCACCTGGCGGCAGGGCCGCTGTCTGCCGTACGGAGAGGGCGTGTCGTTCTGGGCGCTCGGCGAGATGGTGAAGGCGCATGCGGGAATCCTCGAGACGGACACTGTGGAGATCGTCGAGGAGAAGCTCGCGGAGGCGGGCGGCGGCCCGCATCTCCGTCCGCTGGTCGGCCTCGCGGCCGACGCCGAGCTCGGCGGCGACCGGCGCGTCGAAGCCTTCGCGGCCTGGCGCGGCTTCTTCGAGGCGATCGCGGACGAGGGGCCGCTCGTACTCGTCTTCGAGGACCTGCACTGGGCGGACGAGGGGCTCCTCGACTTCGTCGATCATCTCGCAGACTGGGCGCGGGGCGTGCCATTGCTGGTCGTCTGCAGCGCACGGCCCGAGCTGCTCGACCGGCGTCCCGGCTGGGGCGGCGGCAAGCTGAACGCCCAGACGCTCGCCCTCGCGCCGCTCGCCGACGCCGACTCGGCGCGCCTGATCGGCGAGCTGCTCGGCCAGGCGCTGCTCCCCGCCGAGACGCAGGCGGCGCTGCTCGAACGCGCCGGCGGCAACCCGCTTTACGCCGAGCAGTACGCCCTGCTCTTCCGCGAGCGCGGCTCGGTCGAGGAGCTGGCCCTGCCGGAGACGGTGCAGGGGATCGTCGCCGCGCGGCTCGACGGCCTCTCTGCCGAAGAGAAGCGCGTGCTCCAGGACGCCGCCGTGATCGGCAAGGTCTTCTGGACCGGCCCCCTCCAGGGGGACGCCCTCGACGAGCTGCTGCACGGCCTCGAGCGGAAGGAGTTCGTCCGCCGCGAACGCCGCTCCTCGGTCCAGGGCGAGGAGGAGTACGCCTTCCGCCACGTGCTCGTCCGCGACGTCGCCTACGGCCAGATCCCGCGGGCGGACCGAGTCGCCCGCCACGTCGCGGTCGCCGAATGGCTCGAGCTGCTCGGCCGCGTCGATGACCACGCGGACCTGCTCGCCCACCACTACGCGGCCGCACTCGACCTCGCACGGGCGGCCGGTGCCGACACGGCGGTGCTGGCCGATCGGGCGCGCGAGGCCTTCCGCGCCGCCGGCGACCGGGCGTTGGCGCTGAACGCCTTCGCTGCGGCCGTCGGCCACTACGAGCGCGCGCTCGAGCGCAGCGACGAGGAGGACGCGCAGCTGCTTCTCCATTACGGGATGGCGGTCTTCCACTCCGCCGAGGAGGGCGAGGAGGAGCTGCTCCGTGCTGTCGCGTTGCTGCGGGCGGCGGGCGACCTCGAGTCGGCTGCCGAGGCCCAGGTCTACCTCGTCGAGCTCGCGTGGAAGCGCGGCGACCGGGCGGAGACCGACCGTCGGCTCGCGTGCGCCGAGGAGGTCGCAGACGGGCTGCCTCTCTCCCGCGCGAAGGTCGCCGTGCTGAGCACCGTGTCGCGCTATCGGATGCTCGCCGCCGAGCACGAGCAGGCGATCCGCGCCGGCGAGGAGGCGCTCGCGCTGGCGACAGAGCTCGGTCTCGACGATCTCAAGATCCACGCGTTGACGAACGTCGCCCCGTCGCGAAGCGGCCTCGGCGACCACGAGGCCGCGGTGAGAGAGCTCGAAGAGGCGATTGCGCTCGGCGCCCGCACCGGCTCGCCGGAGGCGATCCGCAGCTACGTGAACCTGGCCGCGGTCCGGGCGGGCATGGGAGACCTGCGCGAAAGCGGTCGCCTGCACGCCGAGGGCCTCGAGCTCGCCCAGCGCTTCGGGCACGGCCCTTCGCTGCGCTTCCTCCGCGGTGAGCTCGCGAACGACGGCTTCTTCCTCGGGGACTGGGATCTCGCCGTCCGAATCACGGACGAGTTCGAGCAGGAAGCCGAGGCGGGCTCGCCCCACTACCTGCTCAACAACTTGCTCGCACTGCGTGCGGAGGTGCGCTTGTTCCGGGGAGACCTCGACGCTGCCCTCACCGACCTCGAGCGCGCGGTCGCCCTCGCCCGCGAGGCACGAGACCCGCAGGCCACTGCACCGACGCTGGCCACGGCGATGTTCGCGTTCGTGGAGGCCGGACGCCGCCAGGAGGCCCTCGCCTTGCTCGACGAGCTGCTCGCGTCGCCGGAGGCCCTCTGGCGCGCGGCGAGCCCGCGGCTCGCTCGCGCGGCTCTCGAGCTCGGCCGTGCCGACGAGGTGCTCGCTGCCCTGCGCGAGGACGACGTCTGGACGCCGGCGTTCAAGGCGACGCTCGACGGCGACCTGGTCGCGGCTGCCGATGCCTACGACGAGTACGGCGCCCTCCCGCTGGCGGCTCTCTGCAGGATGTGGGCGGCGGAGCGGCTGCTCTCGGAGGGACGGCCTACCGAGGCGAATGAGCAGCTCGGGCTCGCGCTGGCCTTCTGGCGCTCCGTCGGCGCGACTCGCTACGTCGCGGAGGCCGAGGCCCTCCGCGCCAAGGCCGCCACGGGCTAAGGGCGCAGCTGCGTGGACGCGACGTGATACTCGCGCTCGTAGGGCCGCTCGCGGCGCAGGAGCATCTCCAGCAGTCGCCTCATCCTGCCCACCTGACGACCTCGGCCCGGTCGATCTTCCCTTCGAGCACGAGCGTCGGCGCGGTCGGCGGCCGCACGTCGATGCCGCTGCGGCACTCGGCGAGGGCGAGCTCGGACTCGGGCCGCAGTCCCGCCGGCTCGGTCACAGGCGGCCACGGATCCAGGAGCACGAGCCGCTCCGGCTCGACCCGGCGCGCCGCCATCAGCGCGGCGAGGGCGCCCATCCCCCTGCCGACGACGCAGAGCGGACGGGGCAGGAGCGCCGCGTCGCAGGCGACGACCGCCTCGTAGTTGAGCATCGACGCCTCCGGGGGCTCGAGCCCGGCCTGAAGGTCGACCGCCAGCCCTTCCCAGCCCTCCCACACGGATCGGTCCTCGCCGGCCCCGTGAACGAGCAGGAAGTTCAGGAGCCGCAGCGCCGGAAGTGGACCGTCTCGTGCCCGCTCTCGGCCCACTCGCGCACGCTGCCGTGGAGGACGGGCCGCGCCCCGACGCCCTGCGCCGCGAGCACGCTGGCCGCGATCCCCGCCCGCGTGCCGCTGCTGCAGATCGTGACCACGGTCTTCCCCTTCGCGAGGTCGGAGCCGAGCTCGCGCAGCAGCCGGTAGGGCACGTTCACCGAGCCCGCGATGTAGCCGTCGTCGCGCTCGTCCTTCTCGCGCACGTCCACGAGCACGACCGCGTCCTCCTCGACGAGCCGCTCCAGCTCCTCGAGCTCGACCGGTTCGACTCGCTCGGGCGTCGCGGGGTCGTCCAGCCGGCCCGCGAGCTCGAAGAGCCCGACTGAGTGCAGGCGCGCGGCCGCGCGGTCTGCCTCCTCGGGCGACGCGGCGTGGATCGCCACACGGTCCGCCGGGTCGAGCACGAAGGCGGCCTTCGTGCCGAAGCCGGAGGAGGAGAGCGGCACGCTGACGGCGCCGGGGACGTGGCCGGAAGCGAAGGCATCCGCGTCGCGGACATCGAGGACGACGAGGCCCTCGGGCGCGTCGACGGGGGTGAGCGGGGGCGGCGTCCCGACGAACGGGCCGCGGTTCAGCGCGACGATCCGCTCCATGTTCGGCGGGCGGGGGGTCGAGGTCGCGGCCGTCGACGCGGCGACGAAGTCCTCGACGCCGGCCAGCCCGAGCATCGGGTTGAAGCGGCGCTCGAAGCCCACCGTCGTCGACGCCTTCGAGCTCATCGCCGCGCCGCAGAGCGAGCCGGCCACGTGCCCGGGATACACCTCGACGCTGTCGGGGAGCTCGAGCAGCCGCCGGAGGCTCGCGTACAGCCCCTTGGCGCCCTCGCGCGCCTCGACGGACAGGTCGGGCCGCGCGGCGTCGCCGACGAAGAGCGAGTCGCCGGTCAGCACGAGCCAGGGCTCGTCCGATCGCGACGTGTCGGCGACCGCGAGCGCACAGTGCTCGGGCCGGTGCCCGGGCGTGTGGATCACGGTGATCCGGGTGGTTCCCAGGTCGATCGTCTCGCCGTCGCGGAGCGGCTCGAACGGGTACTCCGGCTCGGCCGCCGGGTGGATCCGCACCGGGATCCCGTGCTCGAGCGCCAGCCGCCCGTGCCCGGAGACGTGATCGGCATGGGTGTGCGTCTCGAGCACGGCGACGAGCCGCAGCCCGCGTCGGCGGGCGGACTCGAGATACGGCTCGACCGCGAACGCCGGATCGACGACGACCGCCCCGCGCGTCCCCTCGTCGCCGACGAGGTACGACGCGCAGCCCAGGTCCTCGTCGACGAACTGCTCGAAGAACACGGCCGGACGCTACCACCCGGACCGGCTTTCGTTCTTGAAGCGGGCTGCGTTAGCGAACTGCGAGCGCGGCTTTAAGCCTCGCCCGCAAACCTCCGGCCGAAAGCCGGAGAGCCTGGCGAAAGCTGCGTTTAGCTGTCGCGCCCGGCCCCGGTTCGGGCGTTTTGCGTCAGCTTTGGCCGACTACGTTGCAAGCGCTTCTTCCGAACTCTTGGACCGAAAGGAAGGGAAGCACATGCGGAAGAGATGGCTCTGGCCGGCCGCTCTGGTCGCGTCCCTCCTCCTCGCGGTAGCCGGCTGTGGCGGCGACGACGAGGACGGGGCGGGCGACACCGGAGGCGAGACGGCCGCCGAGCAGGTGATCACCGTCAACTGGGGTACGGAGCCCCCGTCGCTCGACCCGGGTCTGGCGAGCGACACGACGTCGGCGAACATCCTGCTCAACATCATGGATCCGCTCGTCAAGCTGGACGACGACCTCGAGCCCGTGCCGACCGCGGCCGAGAGCTGGGAGGTCAGCGACGACGGGACGACCTATACCTTCACGCTGCGGGACGACCTCGCGTGGACGAACGGCGACCCCGTGACCGCGGAGGACTTCGCGTACTCGTGGAAGCGCACGATCTCCCCTGAGCTCGGCGCCGACTACGCGTACCAGTTCTTCGGGATCCAGGGCGCGTCCGACTACAACGGGTGCGAGGAGAACTGCGACGCGATGGCCGACGAGGTCGGCGTCCGCGCGGTCGACGAGCGCACCCTCGAGGTGACGCTGACGTCGCCGCAGCCGTGGTTCCTCCAGCAGCTGGCGCACCACTCGTTCCTCGCCGTGCACCGGCCGACGGTCGAGCAGTTCGGCGACACCTGGACGGAGGCCTCGAACATCGTCACGAACGGCCCGTTCCGGCTCGCCCGCTGGGAGCACGACTCCCGGATCGACCTGGTCAAATGGGAGGAGTGGCGCGACGCGGACAGCGTGACGCTGACCCGCGTGAACGGCCGCATGATCTCGGACGGCACGACCGCCGTGCAGGCGTTCGAGGCCGGCGAGATCGACGCTCAGGTGGGCGGCCTGCCGCCGCAGGAGATGCAGCGGCTGAAGACCCTGCCCGAGTACCAGCAGTATCCGGCGCTCGGGACGTACTACTACGGCTTCAACGTCGAGAACATCACCGATCCGAACCAGCGGCGGGCGATGGCGGTGGCGATCAACCGCCGTGCGATCATCGACAACGTCGCCCAGGCCGACCAGCTGCCCGCGACCGGCTACACGCCGGAGGGCACGCCGGGGTTCGACACCCTGAACCCGGAGTCCGAGTGGCTGCCGGAGGAGGGTGACATCGACCGGGCGAAGGAGCTGATGGACCAGGTCCAGAACCCGAAGACGAACATCAACCTCTTCCACAACGACGCGCCCGGCCATAGGGAGATCGCCGTGGCCGTGCAGGACATGTGGAAGGAGCTCGGCCTGAACGTGACCATCCGCGCTCAGGAGTGGGCCCAGTATCTCGAGTTCATCGGGCCTCCGCCGAGCGGCGACGTGGACGTCTTCCGGCTGGGGTGGATCGGCGACTTCGTCGACGCGATCAACTTCCTCGAGATGTGGACCTGCCGGTCCGGGAACAACAGCACCAACTACTGCGACGAGAACTACGACCGCATCGTCGAAGAGGTGCAGACCGGCAACCTCGAGGAGGACGAGCGGTTCGACCGCTACGCGGAGCTCGAGCAGATGCTGTTCGGGTCCGACGGCGCGGTGCCGCTGATCCCGATCTACTGGTACACGTACGTCAACCTGGAACGGGAGAACATCCAGGAGACCTTCAACCTCAACCTGCTCGACCAGGTCGACCTGACCACGGTCGAGGTCCAGGAATAGGGCAGAACTGCCCTGACGTGAACGCGTGGAGGCGCCCTACGGGGTGCCTCCACGCGTTCGTTCCGTAAGATCGCGGCCCGGGTAGGGAGCGACGCATGACCAAGTTCGTCGTCAGGAGACTCGTCTGGACGATCCCCGTGGTCCTGCTCGTCATCCTCTTGACGTTCACGATGATGAAGCAGATCGGCGGGAACCCGTTCCGGCAGACCGAACGGGCGGTACCCGCGTCGATCCAGCGGAACCTCGAGCGCAAGTTCGGGCTCGACAAGCCCTGGTACGTCCAGTACGCCCAGTACGTCCGGAACGTGTTCACGTTCGACCTGGGGCCTTCGATGGTGCTGCGTGGACGCTCGGTCAACGCGATCGTGAAGGAGCAGTTCCCGCGCTCGATCCAGCTGGGCGGGCTGGCGATGCTGTTCGCACTGGTGGTGGGCGTCCCGCTGGGGGCGGTCGCGGCCCTGAAGCAGAACTCGACCGCGGACTACTCGGCGATGGTGGTCTCGAACGTCGGCTTCGCGGTGCCGAGCTTCCTGGTGGCGACGCTGCTGATCTACTTCGTGTCGCTGAAGTGGGGGCTGCTGCCGACGAGCGGCTGGGCGACCTGGAGGCACAAGATCCTGCCGCCGATCGCGCTCGGGCTCGGGCCGATGGCCTACTTCGCGCGCCTGGCCCGCGGGTCGATGCTCGAGACGCTCCAGCAGGACTACGTGCGGACGGCGAGGGCCAAGGGCCTCCGCTGGCGGCGCGTCGTCGTCGTGCACGTGCTCCGCAACTCGCTGATCCCGGTCGTCACCGCCGCCGGCCCCTTCCTCGGCTTCCTGATCACCGGCTCCTTCATCATCGAGACGATCTTCGCGATCCCGGGCATCGGCCGGTACTACGTCGTCTCGGTGCAGGCGCGTGACCTCTCCGTGACGATGGGGCTGACCGTCATCCTCGCCCTGATCATCGTCGTCGCCAACCTGATCGTGGACATCCTCTACGGCCTGCTCGACCCGCGTACCCGGGAGGCCCGGGCCTGATGGCCGTTCGCGAAGAGGTCGTCGCCGAGCACACCGCCGCCGGCGCGCCGATCCGGCAGTCGAGCCTCTGGCGCGACGCGTGGCGCCGGTACCTCCGGAACCGCGGCGCCGTGCTGGCGGCGGCCGTCTTCGTCCTCCTCGTCCTCTACTGCCTGATCGCCCCCATCGCGTCGCCCTACGATCCCTACGAGGTCGACTTCAGCCAGGCCTACCAGACGCCGAGCTGGGCGCACCCGCTCGGCTCCGACCAGTTCGGGCGCGACCTCCTCACGCGGACGGCGCTCGGCGGACGGATCTCGATCGGGATCGGCTTCGGCGCGACGATCGCGATCCTGCTCATCGGCGTCGCCTACGGGGCGATCTCGGGCTTCGTAGGGGGCAAGCTGGACGACGCGCTGATGCGGTTCCTGGACGCGCTCTACGGGCTACCCTACCTCCCCTTCGCGATCCTCACACTCGCGATCTTCGGCACCGTCAACTTCTGGACGATGGTCGTCGCGCTCTCGGTCGCGAGCTGGTTCACCGCGGCCCGTATCGTCCGGGGGCAGATCATCACGCTGAAGGAGAACGACTACGTTCGCGCCGCCAGGGCAGTGGGCGCGCGCTGGCACCGGATCCTCCTGCGCCACCTGCTGCCGAACACGCTCGGCGTGCTGATCATCGCCATCTTCCTCGAGCTCCCGGGCGTGATCCTCGGCGAGGCGTTCCTCTCCTTCATCGGGCTGGGGATCAATCCCCCGAACGCCTCGTGGGGGTCGATGGCGCAGGACGGGTACCAGGCGTACCGCGTCCACCCGCACATCATCGTCATCCCGAGCGTCGCGATCGCCACGCTGATCCTCTGCGCGAACTTCATCGCCGACGGTCTCCGTGACGCGCTCGACCCACGGACGAGGGAGACCTAGATGGCGCTGCTCGAGGTCAAGAACCTGCATACGCACTTCTTCACCCGCGAGGGCGTCGTTCGTGCCGTGGACGGCGTCGACTTCGAGCTCGAGCGGGGGCGGACGCTCGGGATCGTGGGCGAGTCGGGGTGCGGGAAGTCGGTGACCGCGCTCTCGATCATGGGCCTGATCCCGAAGCCGCCCGCGAAGATCGTCGAGGGACAGGTGCTGTTCGAGGGCCGCGACCTGACCGAGCTCGACGAGGGCGAGCTCGAGGACGTCCGCGGGCGTCACATCGCCATGATCTTCCAGGACCCGATGACCTCGCTGAACCCGACGCTCAAGATCGGGACGCAGCTGACGGAGACGCTGAGGCGCCACCTGGGGATGTCCAAGGACGCCGCGCGCAAGCGTGCGATCGAGCTGCTCGAGGAGGTGCACATCCCGAACGCGGCGGCGCGGCTCGACGACTATCCGCATCGGTACTCCGGGGGCATGCGCCAGCGCGTCATGATCGCGGGCGCGATCGCCTGCAACCCGAAGCTCCTCATCGCCGACGAGCCCTCGACCGCGCTCGACGTGACCGTCCAGGCCAGGATACTCGACCTGCTCGAGGAGCTCCGCAAGGCGCACGACATGGCGATGATCCTGATCACGCACGACATGGGCGTCGTCGCGGAGGCCGCGGACGAGGTCGCGGTCATGTACGCGGGCCAGCTCGTCGAGCGGGCGGGCGTGCAGGACCTCTTCGACCGGCCCGAGCATCCATACACGGAGGCGCTGCTCGGCGCGCTGCCGCACGTCGACGAGGAGCACGTGCGGGAGTCGCGCCTGACGACGATTCCCGGCCGGCCTCCGAACCTGGTCGACCCACCGGAAGCCTGCCGGTTCGGGCCGCGCTGTCCGTACGCCAGCCTGAACGACTCGTGCACACAGGTCGAGCCGCAGCTGCGCGAGCTCCGGAAGGGCCACTGGGTGCGCTCCGCCCATCCCGCGAGCGAGCGGGCCGGCGTCCCGGCTGAGGTCGGCGCATGAGCACGAACGGCGCGCTGCTCGAGGTCACGGACCTCACGAAGCACTTCCCGATCAAGCAGGGCCTCCTCTTCGACCGCACCGTCGGCCACGTCAAGGCCGTCGACGGCGTCAGCTTCCAGATCGCGGAGGGCGAGACGCTCGGCCTCGTCGGCGAGTCAGGCTCCGGAAAGTCGACGACGGGCTATTGCGTCCTCCAACTCCTGAAGCCGACCAGCGGCTCGGTGCGCTTCATGGGCCGCGAGCTGACCGAGCTCGGGCGGGAGGACCTGCGGCGGATGCGGCGCGAGATGCAGATCGTCTTCCAGGATCCCTACGCGTCGCTCGACCCGCGGATGACGGTGGGCGACATCGTCTCGGAGCCGCTCGTCGTCCACGGGGTCGGCAGCCGGCGGGCGCGCCGCGAGACGGTGCGCGGGCTGCTCGAGGTGGTCGGCTTCAACCCGGAGTACACGAACCGCTATCCGCACGAGTTCTCCGGCGGGCAGCGGCAGCGGATCGGGATCGCCCGCGCGCTCGCGCTCAACCCGAAGCTGATCGTGTGCGACGAGCCCGTGTCCGCGCTGGACGTGTCGATCCAGGCGCAGATCCTGAACCTGCTCAAGGATCTTCAGCGCGACTTCGGGCTGACGTACCTGTTCATCGCCCACGACCTCGCCGTCGTCCGGGCGATCAGCGACCGCATCGCCGTCATGAACCAGGGCCGGCTCGTGGAGGTGGGGCCGGCCGCAGAGGTCTACTCGAGTCCCCAGGACGAGTACACGCGCGCGCTCCTCGCCGCTGTGCCGGTGCCGGACCCGCGGAAGATGAAGGAGCGCAAGGAGGAGCGCCGCCGCGTCGCGCACGTCCTCGCCGAGGCGGCCGAGGAGGCCGCGCTGGCGGACGAGTGAGGGCCCTCGCGCTGCTCGCCGGGCTCGCGGTCCTGGCGACGGGGTGCGGGGGAGGGGAGGAGGCGTCGTCCGACGAGGACGGGTGGGAGCGCGCCCGTTCCATGTCCCAGCGCCGCAGCTACATCGCCGCCGCGCAGGTGGGGGAGCTGGTCTACGCCGCCGGGGGCATGGTCGGCGAGTCGGGCCGGCCGCTCGCCACGTTCCAGCGCTTCGACCCGGCGGCCGACTCGTGGACGGGACTCCAGCGGCTCCCGGAGCCGGTCAGCGCGGCCGCGGCCGCGGCCGTCGGCTCGACCATGTACGTCACGGGCGGGCAGGGGCTCGGCCGCGTCACGGGTCGGCAGGCCTGGGCGTACGACACGGAGCGGCCCGGCTGGCGCGAGCTCGCCGCGCTCCCGGAGCCCCGCTTCAACCACTCCGCCGTCGCGCTCGGGGACCGGGTCTACGTCCTCGGCGGCTACTCGTTCGGGGTCGAGCACGACGAGGTCTTCGCCTACGACCCGGGCGCGGACCGCTGGTCGCTGGCGACGCGGCTGCCGCGGCCGATGCACGCGTTCGGAGCGGTTGCGTTCCGCGGCGAGATCTGGGTGATCGGCGGGCGGCACGAGGAGGAGCTGCTCCGCGAGGTCTGGATCTTCGACCCGGGCTCAGGCGAATGGCGGGAGGGGCCCGCGATGCCGAAGCCGATGGAGCTGCTCGGCGCGGCGGTGGCCGGCGACGAGATCCACGTCGTCTGGGAGAGCGTCTACCAGATCTACGACGCGGGCACGGGCCGCTGGCGGCAAGGCCCGCGGCCGCTCGTGAGCCGCCACGCGCTCGAGGCTTTCGTCGTCGGCGGCGGCCTCTACACGATCGGCGGCTGCACGACGGCCCTCGTCGACAGCCCCGTCGTCGAGCGCCGCGAGCTGCCTTAACAGGGGTCAGACCCTGGTGGCGTTTCCGTAACGTCTCGTCCACAGCCGGCGGCCCGTGACAGTTCCCGTGCCCTTCGTCGCCCCGTCACGATCTCGACACTGGGGTCAGACCCCTGTGACGGATGTGTGTCAGAGGCCGAGGTGGCGGGCGATGACCATGCGCTGCACCTCGTTGGTGCCCTCGCCGATCTCGAGGATCTTCTGGTCCCGGTACAGCCGCGAGATCGCGAACTCCTCCATATAGCCGTATCCGCCGTGGATCTGCAGCGCCTCGTTGACGACGCGCCGCGACAGCTCGCCCGTGTACAGCTTGGCCATCGCCGCCTCCTTCGCGAAGGGCCGCCCCTGGTCCTTGAGCCACGCGGCCTTGTAGGTCAGGGCCCGGCCCGCCTCGATTTCCACGGCCATGTCCGCCAGCTTGAACTGGATCGCCTGGAAGCGCGCGATCGGCTCGCCGAACTGCCGCCGCTCCTTCGCGTACGCGTACGCGAGGTCGTAGGCCCCCTGGGCGAGCCCGACGCCCATCGACGCGACGGAGATGCGGCCGCCGTCGAGGATCTCCAGGAACTGGCGAAAGCCCTCGCCGCGGGGCCCGAGGAGGTGGTCCTCGGGCACCTCGCAGTCGCGGAACGAGAGCTCGCGCGTGTCGGAGGCGTGCCAGCCGAGCTTCTCCAGCGGCGGCGAGATCTCGTAGCCGGGCGCCCCGTTCGGGATGACGATGTTCGAGACCTCGCCGTCGCCGGTACGAGCGGTGATCGTGACGCACGCGGTGATCTCCGTGCCCGCGTTCGTGATGAAGATCTTCGAGCCGTTGACCACCCAGCTGCCGTCCCGGAGCTCGGCCGTCGTCCGCGTCGAGCCCGCGTCCGAGCCCGCCTCCGGCTCGGTCAGC